>NZ_ASJR01000019.1 GCF_000474745.1 Chitinivibrio alkaliphilus ACht1
TATACACCATATACCAGAGAGATCCAAGCCAGAGGATCGTGCCTGAAAGTGAACCTTTGTTACTCCGGCGCCGGGATATATACATGAGGGGTATGGCCAGGGTAAGGGTTATGATGTCATTGCCCCGCCAGATATGTCGTATAAATTCAGTATCCTGATACAGACCATCCAAAAACAGCCCTCCGAGGGAGGCAATGCCTGCAAGGATCATGATATGGGTGGTAAGGCGGTATGCCCTGGTGTGAAAGCGGTTCATGGAAGGCTTCCTTGTTTTTTTGTATACACACGGAGATCTAACTGTCCGTGCCTATTTTTTGAGGTTTTCAGCCTTTTTTTCCACGGTCTCCTGCAATTGTTTCTTATAGGCAATCAGGGATTCCTGAACGGAGCTGTTTCCCACGGAGATAATCTGTGCGGCAAGGATACCCGCATTTTTTGCTCCGTTGAGGGCAACCGTGGCAACGGGAATGCCAGCGGGCATCTGGAGTATGGAAAGAAGGGAGTCCCACCCGTCAATGGAATTTCGTGATTTAATGGGAACACCGATTACGGGCAGGGGAGATATAGCCGCCACCATTCCCGGCAGATGGGCCGCGCCACCTGCGCCGGCGATAATGGCCCCAACACCGCGGGTATGTGCTGCTGCGGCAAAATCGTAGAGTTTTTGAGGGGTGCGGTGGGCAGATACAATGTCCACTTCCCAGGCCACACCCAGTTCATCAAGAATGTCTCCGGCTTCCTGCATTACGGGCAGATCCGAATCTGACCCCATGACGATACTGACTATTTTTTCTTCCATGATGTCACCTTTATTAATTGTTGTACCCGTTTTGCCTTTTTTCGTGCTTCGTCCAGTGTGGTGGCGAGGATGGTTGCATGGCCCATTTTTCGTGCGGGCCGGGTGATTTTCTTGCCGTATAAATGTATCTTTACCCCCGCCATGGCAAGGGCCTCAGAAAGCCCTGTGTAGCGTACGGGGCCTTCAAAACCGGGCTCTCCGAGAATATTTACCATCACGGCGGGGCGTTTTAATTCAGTACTTCCCAGGGGCAGATTCAGGACGGCCCGCAGGTGCTGTTCAAACTGCGACGTCATAACGCTCTCAATGGTGTGATGGCCGCTGTTATGCGTACGGGGGGCCACTTCATTTACCAGAACATCCCCCGTGGAGTCAATAAATAATTCCACTGCCAAAAGCCCCTCCATATTCAGGAGGGAGACGATTTTTTCTGCGGCCTCGCGGGCCTTTGTGCCCTGTTGCTCCGTCACTGAAGCGGGACAAAAAAGGGTGTCCACCAGATTTTCCTGTGGGTCAAACTCCATCTCCACAAGGGGATAGGTGGCTGTCTCACCGGCTTTGTTGCGGGCCACAATAAGGGATATCTCCTTTTCTATGGCCACCTTTTCCTCAATCACCGAGGGGCCGTCCAGAAGTTTCTCAAGATCCTTTGTGTGGGTGATCACGGCAACACCACGGCCATCGTAGCCACCTGTGCGCAGTTTTTGCACAAAGGGAACCGTGATATGCCCTGCATCAAGGGCGTGGAGGATTTGCTCCTTTGATTCGTAGAGATGAAAAGGGGCGGTGGGGATATCGTTGCGAGTATAAAAGGTCTTTTGTTTTCCCTTATCCTGTATCAATTCAAGAACGTCCGGATCGGGGGCGATGCGTACTCCCTCGGATTTCAGTTTTTTAAGGGCGCCCATGTGAACATTTTCAATCTCAAAGGTGAGAAGATCCACCTCTTTGCCAAAGCGGTAGACCGCATCAAAATCGAGGTTGCTCCCTTCTATATGGCGGGTGGCGATCTGTGCGGCGGGACAATCCTTGTCGGGATCAAGGACATAGGTGGTCATATCCCACTTGCTTGCTTCCTGAATAAGCATTTTTCCCAGCTGTCCGCCGGAGATGATGCCAATTATCAAATCTGATGTTACAAA
This sequence comes from Chitinivibrio alkaliphilus ACht1, assembly GCF_000474745.1. Lineage (NCBI taxonomy): Bacteria > Pseudomonadati > Fibrobacterota > Chitinivibrionia > Chitinivibrionales > Chitinivibrionaceae > Chitinivibrio > Chitinivibrio alkaliphilus. The sequence continues at coordinate 1,942 of NZ_ASJR01000019.1, forward strand.
TTCTTCCATATGCTGTCTTTCAAAAGGGCGGTTTCTTTTGTACCTTGCGGGGAGGCAGGATCTTCACCCTGCCGGCTGAGATAATATACAAAAAAAACAGCTTCGGGAGTGAATAAATCCCCTGCATTTTGGGGAGAGTGTGAGGAGTATGTAATAGGGTAGTATTGGAAAGAGAAACCTTGCGTCAGACAAAAGTATGTATCTTTCGTAAGGGAATATGTCTATTGGAAACCGTGATTGGCAGAGGCGGCCACAAGTTTTCATGATTTTGCGGGGATGGTTTTTATGTATACTGTGATACTAAATACGCCCTTTTGTTGAAGGATATGGAAATCTCAGTTGGGGCAATACCACATGGGAGAATTTCCGTGAATACTGCCGCAATCTCCATTTGTCAGCTCCCGGTGTGGGATGTTTTGCCATAACCGCACCGGGGACAGCCCATGTCGTTGTGGTTTTTTCGGGAAATTTATTCGGAGAACCCCGATGCCAGAATACCCGCGGGGAGGGCAAATATACCGATGCCAATGATCGCAATGATTGCACCCAGTATTTGTCCCTGGGGAGTGATGGGATAGATGTCTCCATATCCAACGGTGGTAAGGGCGGCTACTCCCCACCATATTGTTTGGGGAATACTTGAAAAGACTTCCGGTTGCGCAGGGTTTTCAATATGGTACATGAGTGTTGCCGTTAGTACCAGAAGGAGAAATGTAAAGAAAAGGGCTGTAAAAAGCTCTTCCTTTTTATCCCTGAACACAGAGGTTATATGAGATAGGGCTGTGGAGTAGCGGGCTATTTTAAAGAGTCGAAGCAGTCGATGTATTCTGAATACCCTGAGTAAGCGTAGATCTACTCCGAGAAAGGGGAGGTAAAAGGGTAGGATCGCCAATAAATCTATAATGAGGAGTGGGGTTGCAGCAAATTTCAGGTTGCCCCACAGGGGTTTCTTATATGCCGGGTGTATGTTGGCGGTCCATATGCGCACAAGATATTCAATGGTAAACACCGTTACGGAGAATACCTCAAAGATGGAAAAAAATGATTCGTATTGTAGATATACCGATTCAACTGACTCCAGAATAATTGCCGTTACATTTAAAAAATGATGATGATAATAGAGAGATCAATGTACCATCCTGCATCTTTGGTTTTTCCTAAAGGGGTTAGGAGGGTATACAGGGATTGTTTTAATGAGTACCGTCCTTTCGTTGTATCATGGGAGTGATATCCTACTCTTTTTTTATTTTTTGACACCGTTACCTCCATCTGATTTTATTTTTCATATGCAACGATTCCTTCATGCAGCACCAAAAATATTTTTTCTAAATGCGTAATGTCCTGCAGGGGATTTCCTGAAACAACCATAATATCAGCAATTTTTCCAGCTTCCAATGTACCAAGCTCTTCTTCTATACCGCATACAAAGGAGGCATTTTTTGTTCCCGCTACAATAATAGCCATATTTGACATCCCTGCTTTTTTCATAAGTTGTATTTCAGTACGGGGAAAACCGCGATCAAAGTCGCCCATAAACCCTTCAAAATCAGTTCCAAGTGCTATCTTTCCCCCTACCTGGTAAAATTTTTTGAGATTTTCCATGGCTACATCACGATAGTCAAGGCTAAATTGCGAACTTACAATATCCCATAATTCCAGGGTTGGAATCCAGTAAATTCCCGCATCAATAATTTGCTGAATTGTAGTATCATCAACAGGATCCACAACCATATGAGCAATATCATCAACTCCGGCATCAATTGCCCATTGTAAATGTTCTGCAAGATTAATATGTGCCGATGTTTTTATTCCCCGTGATCGTGCTGTTTCTGTTATGGCCTGAATCTGTTCAAATGTTGGCAGTTCCCACGGTCGCCCCTGTTCAAAATCTGTAATTGCAAATTTGATAACATCAACATTGTCATCAATATAGCTGTTTACCAGTTCCTGAGCCTCTTTTACAGAGGAGAATCTGCTTCCATAGCCATATCCGCCGGGAACGCCCATAATAGATGTGGCGGATAGTATTCTGGTAAGGTCTGTGCGTTGATTCAGGGTATCCCGTTTACGTATATAGGTCAGGTTCCCTCCTGTGGAGCCGGGCATTCTGCTTTCTCCGGGACATAGGTCACGCACGGTTGTTATTCCCGCTCTAAGCCATTTTTTGAGATTTCGTTCATCATAGGCATAGTGTACATGGGTATTAATGAAACCCGGTAATATGGTTTTTCCCTCCAGATTTTTTTTCACAGCTTTCTGTGGAATCTTTATTTCTTCCCGTGATCCAACAGCTGTAATTCGCTCTCCCTGTATTACCACTACGCCGTTTTCTATGGGAGGTGTGCCAGTTCCATCGATAATCAGGCCGTTGTACAGTACGATGGTTTTTTTGTTGGAATCCTCTTCGGGGGTTTTTTCGGCTGACATTACGACACTCAACGTGGCGAATACAATAACGAAGGTTGTCTGCATTATGTTCATTATACTACACCCATTTGTTAAAATGAAAAAAGGTATCTATATCGGATATTGTTTCTGTGATGTAAGTCTGAACCATCTCTTCGACATACTTTAGTTGAAAGGCGTTGAGATTGAATATGATAATTGGATAGGCATATTCTGTTAAGGGTTGAGTACGATTCTGTTGAAGCCATTCCATTACCACACTGTAGAGGGAGCCATTACATAACAATGCTGCTGTTTTTGTATCCTGTATATGTACGTGACCGTGTTTGCACAGGTTTTTAAATATGTGTTCAACACGCTCGTTGGATTTGTGAAATGTGTGTGCCCTTTTTTTCTCAAAGAGGGGGTCAAATCCCGGAGCTTCAATTAGCATTGTCTTTGCAATTTCCTGCAACTGCTGGAAGGTCCATAATTCTGCCGCTTTGTATCTGCAAAAGCCCTCTATTACACCGAGGTCGCTTTTTTTGAGGGCAAAATCAGATATTATCTGCAGTTTTTTTGCGAATTCGTCATATAAGTGCTGAAAGAGTTCACCCTTGTTATTGAAATAGAAATAGAATGTGCCAACCGATATGCCTGCTCTGGTGGTAATATCCTTAATTGTGGTTTGGGTATATCCCTGTTTGCCGAAAAGATACTCCGCTGTGTGAATGATATGTTTTTTTTCTTATCTTTTCTTTGTTGTGTTTTTTTTGATGTTCTGTATGGCATAGGTGACTCAAGCATAGAATATTGTTCTATACTTGAGTATATATTTATTTTACCCAATAATGCAAACTTTTTTGGTGCTTTTCTTTAAGCAAAGGGGGCGGTGATATTGTGTTGGTAGCATCACCGGTATTTGGTGTGGAGTTAGGCCCCTGTTTTCTCCGCCAGTCGCCGGATATTGTCGTTAATCTTGAAAAGAACAATCATGAGCTCGCTGTAAATACGTGCAAACAGGGCTGTTGCCACCATAGTGATAAGACCGGCAATAATGCCCATAATACCCCCGTTGCTAATCATACAATCCCCCCTGCAACAATAGAACCCAACAGGCCAAGCCAGTAGATAAGGGTGATAATTTTGGGAACGATCATGGTGTCGAAAAAGAGAAATTCTTTCATGCTGGTACTTCTGTAAAAATGAAACTACAGTTAAAATGTACACACAGTGTAGCTTGACAAACATACTTTCGCAAGATCTTTTTAATACTCTCTGTTGTGTAGAGGCGTATTGCGTGGAAAAACACTCTTGTACAGGCAGGTCTTCGTGGGTAAAACGCATAAAAGACGATCTTTCTTTTGACACCGCAGGGGGCCTGTTCTATATTTTTGTACAGGAAATGATAATACACGGGCCTTTTTGGCTCAGCCAGCACGCTGAGGAGGTGGTATGTCCGGCAGCACTTTCGGAACTCTTTTTCGCATTAGTACCTTCGGAGAAAGCCACGGTGGCGCCGTAGGCTGTGTCCTTGACGGTGCTCCTCCGGGGCTTGCCCTCTCCGAAGAGGATATTCAAAAACAGCTCGATCGAAGAAAACCGGGTCAGTCCTCCGTAACCACTCCCCGTAAGGAGCCGGACAAGGTACATCTTTTGTCCGGTATTTTTGAGGGGCAAACAACGGGAACACCCATTTTGATGATTCTCTATAATAAGGATGCCCAGCCCAGCGCCTATAACGATATAAAAGAGATGTTTCGTCCCGGTCATGCAGACTATACCTATCTCAAAAAATACGGTATCCGGGATTATCGGGGGAGCGGTCGGGCCTCAGGACGTGAAACGGCAGCGCGGGTTGCCGCCGGTGCCGTGGCACAAAAACTTCTCAGTCAGCGCGGGGTCTCCATTACGGCCTACACCTCCCGCACGGCAGGTATCAGCTGCACCACCTATAATCCTGCAGAGATAGAAAACAACCCCATGCGGGCCTGTGACCCCGTTGCTGCGGAACAGATGGTCTCACGTATTGAAGCCCTGGCTCAGGAAGGAGACAGTGTGGGCGGCATTGTGGAGTGCCGTATTACGGGCGTCAGGGAGGGACTTGGTGAACCGGTGTTTGATAAGATTGAGGCTGATCTTGCCAAGGCGATGCTTTCCCTGGGGGCGGTGAAGGGCTTTGAGATTGGTCGGGGCTTTGCCGCGGCAGATCTTCAGGGCAGTGAACATAACGATGCCATGGATGCCCATGGGTTTAAAACAAATAATGCCGGTGGAGTCATTGGCGGGATTACCACGGGGGAGGAGATCTATTTTCGCATTGCCGTAAAACCGACATCCTCCATATCAAAAGAACAGGACACCGTTGATCTTGACGGAAATGAGCGGGTTATCCGCACGGAAGGACGACATGATCCCTGCATTTGTCCCCGCATTGTGCCCGTGGTGGAGGCCATGGCGGGATTGGTCCTTGAGGATCATTACAAGCGCTTTGAAAGCCAGAATCTGTAACAGTAAAGCACCTTCGGGTGCTTTTTTTATCCCCTGAAACGGGAGGTGATATGATGAATGTGAAAAAAAGATGACCGTGGGAACTGAGGAGTATACCATTTACTCACTCCATGCAACCGGAGTGGACGGGGTGGATCGCCTCCCTGTGTCCCTGAAAATATTGTTGGAAAATCTTCTACGTAATGCCGAAAGCCCCTTTGTGGAAGAAGGCCATATTGCTGCCTTTGAGCAGTGGCTTGAAAAGGGATACTCCTCTCAGGATATTGCCTATCACCCCGTGCGTGTGGTGATGCAGGATTTCACGGGGGTTCCCGCCGTGGTTGACCTTGCGGCCATGCGTGACGCCCTGGCCCGTCTTGGGGGAAATCCCGGGGATATCTCTCCGCAGATTCCCGTGGATCTGGTGGTTGACCATTCAGTCACGGTGGATTATTATGGTACGGAGGATGCCTTTGAAAAAAATGTTGCCGCAGAATATGCCCGCAACGGTGAACGATACGGCTTTTTGAAATGGGGGCAGGAGGCCTTTGATAATTTTCGTGTGGTGCCGCCGGGAACGGGTATTGTGCATCAGGTAAACCTCGAATATCTCGCAAAGGTGGTGTGGATACGGGTAGAGGGGGGTGAGAAAACTGCCTGTCCCGATACCTGTGTGGGAACAGACTCACACACCACCATGATAAACGGTCTCTCTGTCCTTGGCTGGGGAGTTGGCGGGATTGAGGCTGAGGCGGCCATGCTGAATCAGCCCGTGACGATGCAGATTCCCGAGGTTGTGGGCTATGAGCTGCGGGGTGAACTGCGTGAGGGGGTGACGGCTACAGATCTTGTCCTTACAGTGGTAGAGCATCTTCGTACTCACGGAGTTGTGGGGAAATTTGTGGAGTTTTACGGTGCGGGACTGGCGCATCTTTCCATTGCCGATCGTGCAACCATAGCCAATATGGCCCCTGAATACGGTGCCACCTGCGGGTTTTTCCCCGTGGATGATGAGACCCTTGCCTATCTTCGTTTTACGGGACGTACATCCCATGAGGTTGATTTGGTGCGTGCCTATGCCCAGGAACAGGGGTTGTGGAATGATCCATCCCACAGGCCGGCCCGCTTTACGGAAATCCTCAGCCTCGATCTTTCTCAGGTGGAGCCCTCCATTGCAGGGCCAAAACGCCCACAGGACAGAATCCCCCTTGCCCGTGCACCGCATATTCTGGCGGGAAAAGAGGGGAGAGATACCACAGGAAAGATCTCCGTACCTCTGAAAGATACGGGGGGAAGTCTGAGTCACGGAGATGTGGTTATTGCCGCCATTACCTCCTGTACCAATACCTCAAACCCGGCGGTACTTGTTGCCGCAGGGCTTTTGGCAAAAAAGGCGTATGAAAAGGGGTTGTCCGTATCTCCCAGGGTAAAAACATCCTTTGCACCGGGGTCGCAGGTGGTAACGGAGTATCTTTCCCGGGCAGATCTTACCCCCTATCTCAATCGTCTCGGCTTTACCCTTGCCGGATATGGCTGCACCACCTGTATTGGAAATTCCGGCCCCCTGAACAGAGATATCTCACAGGCCATTGCCGATCACGGACTTAATGTAGCGGCGGTCCTTTCGGGAAATCGAAATTTTGAGGGACGTATCTCCCCGGATGTGAAAGACAGCTATCTAACCTCACCGCCCCTTGTGGTGGCCTATGCCCTGGCGGGGAGTATGCATGTCAACCTGCAGGAAGATCCCCTGGGACGGGATGCGGCGGGCACACCGGTCTATCTGCGTGATATCTGGCCCTCCGAAGGGGAGATTCAGGAATATATCCGAAAAAATCTCTCTCCTAAGATGTTTTCTCAGCGCTATGCGAGCGTTTTTGCGGGGGATGATCGATGGAATGAGATGGCAGTTCCCCGGGGGAATACCTATGCGTGGAATAAAGACTCCACCTATATTCAGGCCCCGCCCTTTTTTGATGATATCACCAGCCCCCCCCGCGATGAATTTGTCCTGAAGCAGGGGCGTATCCTGGCACTGCTCGGTGATACGGTCACCACGGATCATATCTCCCCGGCCGGGGCAATCCCTGCAGATTCTCCTGCGGGAAAATGGCTGCAGGAGCAGGGGGTATCCCCCGCGGAGTTTAATTCATACGGCTCCCGGCGGGGAAACCATGAGGTGATGATGCGGGGTACCTTTGCCAATATTCGTATCCGCAATGAAATGCTTGCGGACGTGGAAGGGGGCTATACCATCCATATTCCATCGGGACGCACCCTGCCCATCTACGATGCAGCCATGGCCTACGGGCGTGAAAATACGCCCCTTGTGGTTATTGCCGGGGCTGAATACGGTACCGGCTCCAGCCGAGACTGGGCTGCCAAGGGTACCCGCCTTCTTGGCGTGGGGGCTGTGGTGGCCGAAAGCTTTGAACGAATACATCGTTCCAATCTCATCGGTATGGGGGTGCTTCCCCTGCAGTTTCAAAAAAATGATGGGCGAAAACAACTTCAATTAACCGGACGTGAAGAAATCTCCCTGCGTCTGAAATATCCTGAACCCGCCGCCGGTATGACCGTGTATATGGATATTGCCTATGAAAATGGACAGAGCCGTTGCTGTGAGCTCACCGCCCGCATAGATACGGCGGGGGAGCTCCACTATTTTCGCCATGGCGGGATACTTCATGCGGTACTGCGCAACATGGCGGGGCAGTAAGATGGATGGACGGGATTTTTCACTGCGGCAGCTGCAAATCCTCTTTTCCATATCCCGGGAGCTGAGCTCCGGGAATGCCCTTTCTGTTATGCTGGATGGTGTTATTGCCATTCTTGAGCAGGAGGCGGGCTTTGAACGGGGCACCATTGCCATCCTGAAGGCATCGGGACGGGAGCTGGCCATTGATATCAGCCGCGGCCTTTCCCCCCGGGAGATAGAAAAGGGATGGTACAGCATTGGCGAAGGGGTGCTGGGCAGAGTGGCGGAGACGGGAACCCCCGCCCTGATTCCCCGTATTGCCGAAGATCCCTCCTTCCTTGATAAAACGGGGGCGCGCCGCGAGGTGTCCCTGGAAAATCTCTCGTTCCTCTGTGTTCCCATCACCTCCCGGGGAAAAAATATCGGTACCCTCTCCTGTGACAGGCCTGCCTCCGATGATGAGAGCCTTTTGAATAAGGACCTTCTTTTTTTGCAGGCCGTGGCCGATCTTATTGGCCGGGTGGTGCAGGCGCGACGAAAACAAAAGGCGGAGCTTGAGGCCCTGGAACGGGAAAACCGCCAGCTCAAAAAGCATCTCTCCGAACGTGCAGATGCAGGACGATCAGATCGCATTATTGGAAACAGCAGTGCCATGGCAGCACTCTACACGCAGATAGCCCAGGTAGCTCCCCTTGATACGCTGGTGCTTATTCGCGGTGAGACCGGTACGGGTAAGGAGTTGGTGGCCCGTACGCTCCATGAGAAAAGTGCGCGCCAGGACAAGCCCTTTGTGGCGGTAAACTGCGCCGCCATTCCTGAAACTCTTTTGGAAAGCGAACTCTTTGGACATACTAAGGGGGCCTTTACGGGGGCAGCGGGGTCGCGGCGTGGTTTTTTTGAAGAGGCAGAGGGGGGCACTCTTTTCCTGGATGAGATTGGAGATATGAGCAGCAGTGCCCAGAGCCGCCTTTTGCGGGTGATACAGGAAAAGGAGATGTATACCGTGGGCTCTTCCCGACCGAGAAAAATTGATGTACGCCTGATCTGTGCCACCAATAAAAATCTTGAAGAGGCTGTTCAGGCGGGAAATTTTCGCGAAGATCTCTACTACCGTATTAATGTGATGTCCCTCTTTATTCCCCCCCTGCGAGATCGTGGGGCGGATATTCTTCTCCTTGCCGATTATTTTATCGAAACATATGCACGCCGCCATGAAAAGAAAATTACCCGTTTAAGTACCCCTGCCATTGAAATGCTGTCGGCATATCACTGGCCGGGAAATGTGCGGGAGCTGGAAAATGTTATTGAGCGGGCCGTTATTGTTTCCTTTTCCTCCGTCATTGATGCCCATGATCTTCCCCCCAGCCTGCAGATGAAGGAAAAATTATCTGCGGAAGCACCGGGGCAGCCGGGCCTTGCGGAAAAGATAGCGGTCTATGAAAAGGAATTGATAATCGATGCCCTCAAGGATGCACGGGGCAATCAGGCGGAGGCTGCCCGCCTGCTCCATACCACAAAGCGGGTTATTCAGTATAAAATCACAAAATATGGGATCGCCTATAAAAAATTCCGCACCGGGGGAGCTTGATACAATATTGTATCGCGCGACAATAAAAATACAATTTTGTACCACTCGTTTTTGCAAAGGTCTCCACAGAGGCTGGGTTCCCTTTGGCACGTCCTTTGCTTTTATGGGTCATAGCAACTGATTGAACCTGTAAAAGGAGTAACTATGACAACACGAAGCGAAGCGGTGCGAGCCATTTCCGCAGAAAAACCGGGAGATACGTGCGTATCCTCCGGAGGGTTTTCCCTTACCGATGAGTATGGAACCGATGTGTTCAACCTCAGAACCATGAAAAAGGTACTATCCAAAGAGGTGGTACGCTCTTTGACCCGAACCATTCGCGAAGGAGCTCCCCTTGATCCTGCTATTACCGATGAGGTGGCCACGGCTATGAAAAACTGGGCTGTCGGACGGGGTGCCACCCATTTTACGCATTGGTTTCAGCCGCTCACCGGTGCAACGGCGGAGAAACATGACTCCTTTATCGAGCCCGATGATACGGGGGGAGTGCTCATGAATTTTTCCGGAAAGAACCTTGTACAGGGTGAGCCCGATGCTTCCAGTTTTCCCTCCGGCGGTATTCGGGAAACCTTTGAAGCACGGGGATACACTGCCTGGGATCCCTCCAGCCCTGCCTTTATCAGACGTGATACCCATGGGGCAACCCTCTGTATTCCCACAGCCTTTTGCTCCTACACGGGCGAGGCCCTGGATAAAAAGACCCCCCTTCTGCGTTCCATGGAGGCTGTTTCTGAAAAGGCCAAGCGGGTACTATCCTTTTTCCGGGAGGTTTCAGCCGATGATGTGGTACGTACAACCCTTGGGGCGGAGCAGGAGTATTTCCTCGTAGATAAGCGGTTTTACTATGCCCGGGAGGATCTTGTCCAAACAGGACGTACCCTCTTTGGAAAGCTTTCGGCTAAAAATCAGCAGATGGATGACCATTATTTTGGATCCATAAAAAGCCGGGTTATTGATTTTATGTCTGAGCTTGATCGTGAGCTCTGGCGTCTGGGGATACCCGCCAAGACCCGTCATAATGAAGTTGCCCCGGCGCAGTTTGAACTGGCGGCACAGTTTGAAGAGACCAATATTGCCGTGGATCATAATATGCTGGTTATGGAGACCCTGCGCTCGGTGAGTGATCGCCACGGTTTTGTCTGTCTTCTCAATGAAAAGCCCTTTGCCGGGGTGAATGGTTCGGGAAAACATAATAATTGGTCCCTGTCCTATAAGGGGGAAAATCTCCTTGAGCCGGGAGAGGATGCCCATAAAAACGTTCAGTTTCTCACCTTTCTCTGTGCTATTATTGCAGCGGTGGATAAACACGCCGATCTTCTTCGTATTGCTGTGGGTTCGGCGGGAAATGATCATCGCCTCGGAGCAAACGAAGCGCCGCCTGCCATTATTTCCATGTTTTTGGGGTCGCAGCTTACAGATGTTATAGAACAGCTAGAGCGTGAAGACCTTTCCTCAACCAAACAGGGGGGCGTAATGAATATCGGCGCCGAGATTCTGCCCCGTCTTCCCATGGATGCTACAGACAGAAACCGTACTTCCCCCTTTGCCTTTACGGGGAATAAATTTGAATTCCGTGCCGTGGGCTCTTCCCACTCCTGTGCCGGTGCCAATATCGTGCTGAACACTATTGTGGCAGAATCCCTTGATGAACTGGCCACACGGATGGAATCCATCGACCGGGATAATTTTGAAGCGGGGCTCCAGAAGGTGCTTGCCGATACCATAAAATACCATAAACGGATTATCTTTAATGGGGATAATTATTCCGATGCATGGGTGAAAGAGGCTGAGAAACGGGGACTTCTCAATCTCAAAACAACCCCCGAAGCCTTGCCCCATCTTCTTTCAGAGAAAAATCGCGCCCTCTTCAGCATGTACAATGTGATGAACGAGCGCGAGCTGGAATCTCGCCATGAGGTATTTACAGAGGAGTATACCCATACTATTGATATTGAGGGAAAAGTGGCCCTTGATATTTCCCGGACAAAAATCTTGCCTGCGGCAATAGAGCAGATGGGAGTCTATGCTTCCACCTTGAAAGCCGTAGCTGCCCTGAGTCGCGTGGGAAGTAAGGCCATACAGAAAGAGCTTGATGAGCTGGGAACTTGTGTAGATGAGCTCTCCACTGCCAATGAAGCTCTGGAGGCGGCCGTGGAAAAGGGTGGTGCAAAAGAAATTATAGCCGCCATGGAGGCGGTCAGAACCAGTGTAGACACCCTTGAAGAGTGTGTGGATGATCGTATCTGGCCCCTGCCAAAATATCGGGAAATGCTCTTTATTATGTAGAATATCCCCCTCTTCCCGCAGGGAAGGGGGGTTTGACCTTCACCGAAGCGTAATATATTTACGTATAACTGTTTCGGGAGGTCTTTTTTTATGAGTTTGGTTCGTTCCCTCTACACGGTCATTTCGCGAGCGTTTCGGCGGCATGGCCGTGCCTATCTTCTCTTTCATATCTACTATTCCATACTTACGGTAGTGCTTCTTGCTCCGTTTTCTGGGTGGGCCCTTGCGGGGTTACTTCGTGTAACAGGGCATACCATGGTGGGAAATATGGACCTTCTCTCTTTTTTTATTACCCCCGCAGGAGTTTTTTGGGCCATTGCCTCACTCACGGCCGCATCGGTACTGAGTTTTCTGCAACACGCTGGTATGATGCTTATTACATTGTATGGTGCTGTAGATCAACCGCGAGGTACCTTGGGAGTAATGTGGCGCCTGCTTCGTCGTCTCCCGCGTTTGCTTTCCCTTGCCCTCGTGCAAGTAAGTGCCCATGTGGTCCTATCTCTGCCGGGGGTATTACTCATACACGCGCTCTATCATGCCTATCTCGGGGATTTTGACATCTATTTTGTGGTTAATGAACATCCTCGGGAGGTATGGCATTTTGGTGTGGCAGCAGTAGCTCCTCTTTGTAGCACCCTATTTTTGAACGGTTGGCTCTATTTACGCTGGTTCTTAGCCCTTCCTATTATGATCCTTGAAAATCGCTCATCCTTTGCAGCCCTGCGTGGCAGTGTAGAACGCACCCGAGGAATACGTACCATTCTTGCCGGTGCCGTGCTCACCATGGCAATCATTGTATCGGCTGTACCGGCCATGATAACCTTCTTTGCTGAACAGGCAGGGGGAATGCTTCTTGCCATGGTGCCAGAGGTTTATCCTATGCAAATCTCTCTTATGGCAACCCTTGTTGTGGTATCCCTGCTTCTTACAACCCTGCTCTCCTTTGGAGCCGTATCCCTCAACAGTCTTCTCACCATTGCGGTTTACCGACGCCGAAGCCCCCATGCGTCTATCCCGCCGCCAGTACCGCACGCCCCGCCCCAAGCCGGGGCCTTTGCCTGGGGTGTGGAAGCTGTTATTGTAATGGGGGCACTCCTGCAATTTTCCTGGGCGATGTTCATGGTAGATGTACATGAATATCCTGCTGTCACAGCGCATCGGGGCAGTTCTGCCGAGGCACCGGAAAACAGTCGTTCTGCCATCGACCTTGCCCTTGCACAGGGGGCAGATTATGTGGAACTTGATATTCGCAGTACCGCCGATGGGGTTCCCATACTCCTGCATGACCGTGATCTTCTCCGTATTGCCGGTGATCCTCGCCCGGTATGGGAGGTCTCCATGGATGAAATTGCCGCTATGGATGGGGGAAGCTGGTTTTCTCCCGCCTTTGCCAAGGAGCCCATACTTACCCTGAATGAAGCCTTGGAACGCATCTGTGGCCGGGCACGTCCCTATCTTGAGATAAAGCCGGGACCGAATAAAGGCGCCTTGATCCGCGCGGTAGACTCTCTTCTCAGAAAGTACTCCTGTCACGAAGAAACTATTATTGCCGCACTCACCCCGGAGACCTTGGCGAAGGTCAACCAAAAAATGCCTGAGGTACGTACCAGCTTATTTGTTCACTCCTCCATTGGGAGCATGGATAATCTTGATGCGGATATACTTGCCTTTCGTGATGCACTTATCACACCCGCCTTGGTGCGACGAAAAAAGGAACGGGGCTACGAGGTACATGTGTGGACCGTAAATGATCCCCGGGCCATGTCTCGCTTTATTGATCACGGTGTGGATAATATTATCACGGACTATCCGGCACGGCTGGTTGCACTTCGTCAAGAGAAAGAAGGTCTTTCAGAGGGGGAACGGCTCCTGCTGCGTATGCGAAATTGGATTTGGTAGGGTGTGCCTCTTTATGTATTGACGAACCTATTCACCGATGTATCAAGGAGTGGGTATGACTTTTATTGTAACGCCATCTCAAATGCGGGCGATTGACCAAGACACAATTCAAAACGATGTTGATCGTGGCTTTTACTACATGGGATGTGCAGCAAAGGCTCTCTTTGAAGAGGTACACCACCTCTGCGGGATTCACGGGTGGCGACATATCACCATCTTTTGCGGAACCGGAAATAACGGAGGAGATGGGGTGTATCTGGCCTGGCTGCTGCGCCGTGCCGGATATGCAGTTCTTCCTCTCTGCCTTGGGACGGTACGCACCGCAGAGGGAGCTGCTGCGGTACGGCTCTATGAAAAAACCTACGGAAAAATAGACATCCTTTCCCATACGGAAGATCTCTCTCAACTTCCCCCCACGGATGTATACATTGAAGCGCTATTGGGCACCGGAGCTGTAGGGCCCGTGCGTGGCCGTGTTGCGCCCTGTGTTGCCCATATGAATCGCTCAAACCGTCCCGTGATTGCCGTTGATTCCCCCGCTGGAGTAGATGCCGCCACGGCTGAGGTATATCCCGGAGCTTTACAGGCGTCGTGGACCCTGAGCCTTGGATTTCCTCGGGTTGGACATTACTTCACTGATACATCGGTTCTCGGTCGGTGTATCTGTCGCGTTCTGCCCTACCCAAAGGAGATAGTACAGCGCCATGGAGACTCGGTATATCTCTTGGATGAAAACCGTGTTACTGCGGCTATTCCACGACGTCAAGACCGAGGTTCCAAATACGACCACGGCGTTCTCTTTTCATTTACGGGAAGCCCGGGAATGACCGGCGCGGCAGTACTAAGTGCGCGTGCCGCCTTTCGTTCGGGGTGCGGCATGGTCTACGCGGCGCTTCCTGAAGACTCTTTTTCTGCCATGACCTTCGGCTGTATGGAAACAGTCTGCATTCCCCGTGTCCTCCCGGTAACAACATGGAAGAATGAAGAGCCCCTGGCCACGGCCCTGCGTCGTTCTACGGCACGTCTTGTGGGGTGTGGGCTCTCACGAGATCCCCGTATAGCAGAAGAGATACGCACCTTTTGTTCTCTGTACCCTACTCAATTGGTGCTTGATGCCGATGGACTCACGGCCTTTGCCGGTCATGATGAACTTTTACGGCAGCTTGACACCCCCATTCTCACCCCTCACGCAGGGGAGTGGCAACGGCTTTTCGGCCCACTTCCGCCCTACGGCACCGAATGGATCAGTCGTGTTTCCCACGTGGCACAATCCTATGGGTGCGTCCTTGTTTTAAAGGGAATGCCAACTCTAATTGGCGCTCCCACGGGGGAGGTCTTCCTTTCAACGTATGGAAATAGTGCCCTTGCTACGGCAGGAACAGGGGATGTCCTTGCGGGGTGTATCGCAGCATTTCGAGCACAGGGATGCAACAGCCTTAATGCCGCCCTTGCCGGCGTTGCTCTCCATGGGCGGGGGGCAGAGTTGTTTGCTGATGAGCAGGGTGAACACGCCTTACGAGCCTCAGACCTGCCAAGCTATATTGGTCGTGCCATACATCACACTCTTAGTGGTACATCGGACCCTGCTTCACCGCTTCCATGAGAGAAACGAGAGTGCGACAAATACCGTGTAGAGTTCCAACCGTCCCAAAAGCATTGCCACGGAGAGGATCCACTTTCCCGGAAGGGGGATCCAGCTAAAATTCTCCGTTGCTCCCACCCCGGCAAGGCCCGGTCCAATATTTGACAAACAGGCTGTCACCGCTGTTACAAGGGTAGTAAAATCTTCTAAGAAAAAACTCATGAGAAAGGTTATGGTAATGTACGAAAGCATAAACAAGAGAAAGAAGCCGATAATATTTGCCACCTGTTTTTCTTCTATGGCCACATTACCCACTTTCACTGACTTTATAATTTTGGGATGCATAATTCGCTGAATTTCGCGAAGGACCGCTTTACTGATCACTTGAATACGGATCATTTTTATTCCCCCAGCCGTAGAACCTGCACACCCACCGAAAAACATAAGAATCACCAGAAGCACCCGCACCGCATTGGGCCATACATCAAAGTCGGCAGTTCCGTACCCCGTAGTGGTAATAAGGGAAATAACCTGAAAACTACTGACCCGTACGGCCCCCGGAAGAGTGGCAATTCACTCCTGCTCAGTATCTATTTTCTGATGAATCTCTTCGGAGGAAAGCGGGGCTGATCGATAGGACGAGCTGATCGTGCGTTCATCCTGCACCCCCTGCGTACGCAATACCACCGTGGAAAAAAGAATGGCTCCGGCAACAAGAATTGCGTAAAAACGAAACTCGCGATTGGTGGTAACCACCGCCAGAGAACGCTGAAAGATAAGGGCATAATGCAACATAAAGTTCATGCCCGCCAAAAACATAAAGATGGTGATCACCGTATCAATATTGACAGAATCGTAGTAGCCGATACTCGCATTTTTTGTAGAAAACCCACCTGTTGCCATGGTGCCGAAGGAGTGACAAAGTGCATCAAAAAGAGTCATGCCTCCCAGGGTCAACAGAAGGGTCTCCGCCAGGGTTAAAAGGATGTACACCCCCCAAAGCACCTTTGTAGTATGTCCCAGTTGCGGGCCTATTTTTTCTGCCGTTGGCCCGGGAACTTCACCACGGAACATCTGATATGCTGTTATCCCCGATGCTGGAAAGATAGCTAAAACCAAGGTAACAATACCCATTCCGCCCAACCAGTGGGTCATGCTCCGCCAAAAAAGAAGCGACTTAGGAAGAGCCTCGATATCGCGTAATATGGTTGAGCCCGTAGTGGTAAACCCGCTCATACTTTCGAAAAACGCATCGGTAAACTGGTGAAACCAAAGGGACGAAGTGCCAGAGCTCTCCATAAAGTACACCCAAAGAGGAATGGCGCTAAAGAGACTCAGGAAAATCCAACCAAAGGTAACAATGGCAAAGCCTTCACGAATACCGTTCCCCACGAGGGTGGGGGGTTTTTGTATCTTGAAAAGCGTACCGACACACACCGTTACCAAACAGGAAATAAAAAATCCCGATGCCGGGGCAGTACTCAAGATGGTCTGAAGAGATTCTCCAGAGGGAGTTTCTAACACGGCAATTCCCAGGGGGATGAGAAGTATTACCCCCAGAAGCTGGAGCAGTGAACCAATGGTATGGATGACAAAACCGTTATTCATACATTCTTCTCAAAGAATCGGTTTACTGCTTTTTCATTATTTGCCGTAAAAAAGACCATAATTGTATCTCCGGGAGCAAACACCGTATCGCCGCGGACAACATGAAACGTTTCATCCCGTACCAAACAAGCGATAATGAAGTCTACCTTTGCCTTTGCCTTTGCCCGCACTGAAACAACAGATTCACCCGCAAGCTTACTATTCTCCCCAAGGGAAAAACGATTCATTCCTGCATCATTCTTTCTGCTTTTAAATATGCTTTTCCGCGAAATACCCGTTATGTCTGAAAACAGACGATGTATGGTAAGGCTCGTGGGCTGAATTAACAGATCGATGCCGAGGGTATGAAAAAGTTGTGCGTGTTTTTGATTATTTGTCACGGCAAGCACACGCTGTGCTCCCTCTGCTTTGGCAAGAAGACTGGTCATCACATTTTCTTCGCCGTTTTTTCCAAGAGATACAAATATTTCTGCACTATGAACGCCCGCTTCAATAAGGGTCTCTTCATTTCCCGGATCTCCGTGAAACACATCTGTGCCGTGTAAATTTTCAGCACAGATATGACAGAAGGACGCATCCTCAGAGATAAGGGTAACCTTCTTGCCCTGTTTCTCTAACTGCGCAGCAAGCGCCACTGCCATGGGTGTATCTCCACAGAGGGTTACCTTCTGTATACGCTCTTCGGAGGCGATACAGATTTTTTGGAAATTAGGGAGTTTATGATGTGGCATTATGGTTACGATTTCATCGTGCGGGAGAATCTCCGTATCTCCGCGTGGAATCAAGGCTTCTTGATTGCGGTAGATCATAAGAAACAGTATGTGATCCATTCCTTCCATGGCACTTATTTCAGAGGCGGTCTTATGCACAATAGGGCTGGAGGGATGCACAGCAAAGTTCCTCAGAGCAATTCGGGCTTTGTGAAAATCAACCAGCTCTGATACGGAGGGCGTTCGAATATATTCGAGAATATACTCCATGGTTTCGGTTTCAGGTTGGATGATATCGGTAACACCGAGTTTCTCCAGCTCAAAAATCTCCTGCGTATATTTGGGGCTTATAAGTCGAGCCACCCGCGTTGGAACTTGATATTTTGCCGCAAGATGACAGGTAAGTATATTCAGCTCATCCTTTGCGGTAACCGCTATCAGAATGTCCGTATCACCGATATTTGCTTCGATTAACTTTTGCGGATCAGCCCCTTCACCGTGAATAACCCGTATATCCATTTTTCCAGAGGTTAAGGATTGGTAGGTTTCAAAATTACTCTCGATAATGGTTATGTCAGGTTTTGTGTGCTCTTTCTCAAGCTGTTTTGTAAGGGAAATACCCACAAATAATCTTCACGTGACGCTCCCGGTTAAAGTATATCCCATGGTCTTTCTACTACCGTATTTCTGAGAAAAGAGGACATGCTCTGGAAAAGGCGTTACCGGAAAGAATACTTCCTTCCACAGAACCCTATCCAACCGCCGTATTCTGCAGGGGTGGAAGTGGTGCCGTAAACGATATGCTCCCGTGATATATATTTGAGATTGATTGATAGTTGTGTTACCTTTTCACGAAAGCAGCTGCCATGTCCCCTATGCACGGCACTTCACTGAGATCCTCCCTTTCTCTTATCCTGCTTCTGATCATGGGTGGTTTTGGAGTGATGGGGGGAAGTTTACTTGCGCCGGTGCTCCCTGCCTTGGCAGACCCCTTTCATGTTTCTTCGGAGAAGGTCGGCCTGGTTTTAGGAGTCTATACTGCAGCTGCGGCCCTGGGGCTTCCCTGTATTGGGTTTTATATCGATCAGGGCTATACAAGAGCTGTGGGGGGTGTTTGTCTCTTTCTGATTGGTTTTTTTGGCGTGCTCTGCCCCATTGCTCCCTCTTTTCCAGTCCTCCTGCTGTTTCGTTTTATCCAAGGATTTGGAATTGCTGGACTCATCCCCCTTTCCATGACCTATATCGGAAATTGGTATGGCGGAGAAGCTCGTTTGGCCCACATGGGGTATTTAAGTGGAACTATCGCCCTTTTTGGTGTCGTTAGCCCTCTTGTGGGTGGCCTTGCAGCAGATTTTCATTGGCGGGCCCCCTTCTTTGTGTATCTGCTTCCGCTTCTCCATGCACCCTTATTTTTATTGTTTGTGTCCCATGGAGATTCTTCTGATAAAAAGGAAAAAAACGATACCTCATTTCTTTTATACGGACGCTCCTTTCTCAAAAGCAGCATTCTTCCAGGAGTTCCATCTGTACTCTTTTTTTCCTTTTTAACATTTTTTCTGCTCTATGCCTTTGTTGTTTTCGTCCCCTTGTATGTTGTGCAAGTCTATGACGAAGGCGCCCGTTTTTCCGGCCTTCTTTTGGGAGTAAACGGTGTGTGCGCAGCTCTTGTCTCAACTCGGGCGGTATTCTTCTCACACCGCTTGGGAACCTCACGAACACTCCTCTGCGGATATATCTTGGTTGCCCTTGCTCTCTTTGGCTTTGTAAACGCCCCATCTACAGGGGGAGTAGTCCTTTTTTCCCTGCTTTTTGGCTGTGGTTTTGGCCTTATTCAACCTCTCATTTTTTCCCGGGCTGTGTCTGTTGCCACTCCGGTTTCACAGGGGAGTGTGGTTGCCCTTTTCAATATTTGCAAATACACCGGCATGACCTTTGCCCCCTTATTCCTTGGAAGCATACAGCGTATCGTTTCTCTGCATGCCAGCTTTTTTACTGCCGCCATGGTCGCCCTTATTGGTGCCGGGGCAAGCCTTTGGTTTCGCCGTGGGTGATGGAGTATCGCACAAACGCATACTGCGCGCGCAATCAATCGGAATGTAATGAAAGCTCACTTCCAGGCATTTCTCTTGTTTGTAACTCATAGCTGCCATTCCTAATAATAAAACAGGTTTTCAGTTCTCTTACATTTTTCCTTCACCGCCTTTTTCTCTCTTGCAGTAAGTTCACTCCACTCCTTTTCTTCTCCCGTGACATCCACAATAGCCATTTTTTCAAAACGCTTACGATTTTGTTTCCGTTCATGTCTATTCGGTGGTATCATAAAATCTCCTAAACTGTTTGTGGGCTGTATAGATATAATACACCCAACATGTGTCATTTCGTGACATTGTCAACACTCTTTCTCTACTGAGTGTACCATATTTTCAAATATGATGCCTACACATCACCGCAATTTCTTTATATGCACCAAGAGCAAAACCGCTGGCAATCCTTATTTTAGCATCCATAAATGCGAGGATAGTATAGTACAAATAAAATTTCCCTTGCATTGTTCTTCAAATCAGTTATACCAAAGAATCATACATGCATAAAAACAAAATCCATCAACATTGTAACATATGTTACAGCCTCGTTTTTTATAATGGTGTATCTTGGATAAATGTAACACGTATAAAAGGAAGCCCTATGAAGTACTGCTACTTTCAAGACACGGAAAAAACGCACCCCGTTCACAATGTCAGGGTGGCAAATATTTACAGCAAAAAAGATGCGCAGGTGATGCATATCACCCTCCAGCCGGGGGAGGAGCTGGTTCCGCACAAAACACCTGTGGATGTGTTTTTCTATGTTCTGGAAGGATCTGTCACCGTATATGTGGGTGATGAAAGTAATGAGTATGGCCGGGATATGTGTATTGAAAGCCCTGCTCATATTCGTCATTTCCTTGGAAATAATCGTGACGAAAGAGCACGTGTTCTTGTTGTAAAAACCCCAAACCCATCTACATAACCTATTGGAGGTCTCTATGTATTGTTATCAATGTCAGGAAGCAGCAGGCGGCGTTGCCTGTAAATCACAAAAGGGCGTCTGCGGGAAACCGGCAGATGTGGCCGATCTTCAGGATCTGCTTATCTATGCTCTCAAGGGGATTGCCCAGGCCGTAGAGCGTGGTGCCACCCGTGATGAAGAGGTTGACACCTTTGTTATTACGGGCATATTTAAAACAATTACCAATGCCAATTTCGATGGCGCCGTCTTTGAAAAAGATATTGCCCAGGCACTGGAAATCCGTGACTCCCTCATACAATCCGCCGGAATTTCTGCCGATACGGATGCCCTCTCTTTTCATCTGAAGGGCAACCTTCTGGACGCGGTATTACGAAAAAACAAAATGGTGGAAAAGGCCTCTGAAGTGGGTGTCCTTGCCACGGAAAATGAAGATGTACGCTCCCTGCGTGAGCTTCTTACGTACGGAGTAAAGGGTATCGCGGCGTATTATGAGCATGCGGCGAATTTGGGCAAAAAAGATACGGAGATTACCGATTTTATCTATAAAGCCCTGGCTGCCACCCTTGATGATACTCTTTCCGCGGATGATCTGACCAACCTCGTCCTTGAGTGCGGAAAATTTGGTGTGAATGTTATGGCCCTTCTTGATGCTGCAAATACAGAGGCCTACGGTAATCCTGAAATTACCGAGGTAAATATTGGTGTGCGCAATAACCCTGCTATCCTTATTTCCGGTCACGACCTTAAAGACATGGAGCGTCTTCTTGAGCAGACAAAGGGAACGGGTGTTGATGTGTATACCCATTCGGAGATGCTTCCGGCCAACTATTATCCCACCTTTAAAAAATATGACCATTTTGTGGGAAATTATGGAAATGCATGGTGGAAACAAAATGAAGAGTTTAAGAGCTTTAACGGCCCTGTTCTTTTTACCACAAACTGCATAACTCCCCCTGCAAAAGAGTATAAAGACAGAATTTACACAACAGGCGCCGCCGGTTTTGATGGATGTACCCATATTGCGGCTGATGCTGCGGGAAACAAGGACTTTTCCGCCCTTATTGCCCATGCAAAGGAGTGTGAGCCTCCAAAGGAAATCGAGAAGGGCACTATTACGGGTGGCTTTGCTCACAATCAGGTCCTTGCCCTGGCAGACAAAGTGGTTGATGCCGTCAAGGGAGGTGCAATTAAAAAGTTTGTTGTCATGGCCGGCTGTGACGGTCGTATGAAATCCCGCGATTACTATACTGATTTTGCCAAAGCCCTTCCGCAGGATACGGTGATTCTCACAGCGGGATGTGCCAAGTATCGGTATAATAAGCTGGACCTTGGAGATATTGG
Source organism: Chitinivibrio alkaliphilus ACht1 (assembly GCF_000474745.1). NCBI lineage: Bacteria > Pseudomonadati > Fibrobacterota > Chitinivibrionia > Chitinivibrionales > Chitinivibrionaceae > Chitinivibrio > Chitinivibrio alkaliphilus. The sequence continues at coordinate 23,538 of NZ_ASJR01000019.1, forward strand.
CGGTATTCCGCGCGTCCTTGACGCGGGACAGTGTAATGACTCCTATTCCCTTGCGGTAATTGCCATGAAGCTTCAGGAGGTCTTCGGCCTTGAGGATATCAACGATCTTCCCATTGTGTACAATATTGCCTGGTATGAACAAAAGGCGGTGATTGTTCTTCTTGCCCTGCTTTCCCTCGGGGTGAAAAACATTCATCTTGGTCCCACCCTGCCGGCTTTTCTTTCTCCCAATGTTGCCAATATCCTTGTGGAAACCTTCGGTATTGGAGGAGTAGGAGAGGTGGAGCAGGATATAAAAGAGATGATTACTGCATAGGAGGAAGTATGGCAGATGCACGCAATAAAAATGAAAACAATGTTGCCGGAGCATGGTTTGTGGATGCCTCCTGCATCGGTTGTGAACTCTGTGTGGGGAGTGCTCCCCACACCTTTACCCTGGATGATGACGGGTTGGCCTATGTACATACACAGCCCTCAGACGATGATGAGCGGGCCGCCTGTGAGGATGCCCGGGAAAATTGTCCCGTTGATGCTATCGGCAAGGACTAACAATAGTAGGGGAGGCAGGGCCTCCTCTTCTTCTTTTCATAACATATATTACACACTGATAATTGTCGCGACAGGAGGCAGATGAAACGGGGAAAGTCCGTGGCCGTTGAAACTGAGTGTTACGGTCTATTTGCGAAGTGGAGTAACCAATGTCGTGAACTCCCTCGATTCCTCAAATTTACCAAAACCATACCCGCTCGGGTAGAATCTGAATTTGGCTATCTTCTCTATATCCGCGGGGGGAAGGGCACAGCCCTTGACTATCGAATTATCCACCCTCCCTTTTTAAATAGTAGCGGAGATATCACACCAGATTTTGTCGGATCAATCCCAATACGAAGCAACGCTTTTCAGGCATACGTGGGCGACACCCTCTGGGAGCCCCTTGATGACAAGTGTGGCCCCTGGCGTATTATCTCTCAGATTAAGGGTCGTGTTGTTGCAGATACGACCTTCACCGTTGTTTCTGAACCCACATTGTACGACGACCTTATCACACGTCATGCACGGGAACATCTGTAACTCCAACTGAGCGATTCCCATGTTTCACGTGAAACACTTTATTTTTTACACGGAAATGATGTATTTTATAGCAAATTAATGAATGAGGCTTATGGAATACGATGTCGTAGTTATTGGTGGCGGCCATGCAGGTGTTGAGGCAAGTATCGCCTCGGCCCGAATGGGCTGTGCTACTCTCCTTATTACGGGCAATGTAGACTATCTTGGAGAAATGTCCTGTAACCCCTCTGTGGGAGGGGTGGCAAAAGGCACTATTGTTCGGGAAATTGACGCCCTTGGTGGTGTCATGGGCCGTATTGCCGATGCAGCAGGTATTCAATTTCGCGTCCTCAACAAAAGCAAGGGCATTGCAGTACACGGCCTCCGCGCACAGGTCGACCGGTTTCGCTACCGCGACCTTGTTCGTGAAGCTGTTCTTGCATGCGATGGGCTCTCCCTTTTACAGGACATGGTTGTTGATCTTGCGCCAGAAGGCTCCTCGTGGCGTCTTTCCACGGAGTGCGGCACCACCGTGGTCGCAAAGCGCTGTGTGTTTACAGTGGGAACGTTTCTTGAAGGCTGTGCGCACATCGGTGCGCAAACAGTGTCGTGTGGACGCATGGGAGAGCGAGCCTCCACAGGACTAGCCCATCGTCTGGAACAGCTCGGCCTTCGCGCGGGCCGCCTAAAAACAGGAACCCCCGCGCGAGTACACCGCGATAGCATTGACTATTCTGCCTTGACCCCACAAAGGGGGGATACGACCCCGGTACCATTTAGCTATGCTACGAATAAACCACTCACCAATGACGCTCTCTGCTGGGAGCTCCGAACAAACTCAAAAACACACGAAATTATTCGAAACAACCTGCACCGCTCGCCCGTATATGGATTGCAGTCGGTACAGGGGGTTGGGCCGCGATATTGTCCATCTATTGAGGACAAGCTGGTTCGCTTTGGAGATCGTTCTGGCCACGGTTTGTTTTTAGAACCCGAAGGGAATGGTCGTCCTGAAATGTATGTGAGCGGCTTTTCCACGGGGCTTCCTGTTGCTGTGCAGGAGCAGATGCTGCGCAGCCTTTCGGGGTTTTCACAGGCCCGCATGATAAAGCCCGCCTATGCCATCGAGTATGTCTATTTTTGTCCCAACCAACTAAATCGAACCCTTGAATCCCGAGTACTTCCTGGAGTCTATTTTGCAGGGCAAATCAATGGAACTTCCGGGTATGAAGAAGCGGCTGGACAAGGCTTGCTTGCAGGAATCAACGCTGCACAGGCTGTTCGTGGCAAAGAGCCACTTGTTCTCCGACGAGACGAAGCATACCTTGGAGTTCTTGTGGACGACCTCGTGGTAAAAGGAACAGAAGAGCCCTATCGCATGTTTACCTCTCGCGCAGAATACCGACTTCTTCTGCGCTACGACACGTGTGATGAACGACTCATGCCCCTAGGGGTTGCCGTAGGCCTTGTATCTTCTGAGGTATATGCGTCTCGGCAGGCTGTGTGGGCGGAAAAGGAAAAGCTACGTACGCTCCTCGACTCTACCACAGTTGGAGCAGATGCAGCTGCATCGCACACCGGTGTGTCAATCACTCAAGGCGTGCGGGCCAGCGTGTTTCTTCGACGGCCCGAGGTGTCGTTGCTACCGGTTCTCGCGGCGTGCGGGCTATGCTCTTCTCAATATAGTTCTGAAGTGCGTGCCGGGGTAGAGGCAGATATAAAATATGCCGGGTTTGTTAAGAAACATCTTGAGGAAATTGCAAGAAATCAACGCATGGAGACCATGTGTATTCCTGCGGATATTTCCTATGCTGACATAACAGGACTTTTAACCGAGAGTCGCGAAAAATTGTCGCAGGTACAGCCGCAAACAATAGGGCAGGCCTCACGAGTGCCCGGAGTAACTCCTGCAGATGTATCGGTTCTAATTATGTATATAACACAGTTGAATAAACAATAGTGTTTCACGTGAAACATGGGGTGCAATTATGGTAAAAGACTTAGAGCAGTATGTGAGCAGTGTGAAGGACGATTTTAAGCAAAAGGAGCTTGACTATCTCGGGTTGACCCCGGATGACAAGCAACATGATCAGATACTTACCTTTTTCTGTAAGCTCTATGAAGGAATTGAGCACGGACGTCTTACCGTGGGCGGCGACCGGGGGGACATATTCATAAAGCATTTTTGTGATTCCCTGCAACCACTCCTTCTTTTTGGGTTTGGAAAGGAATCACGCATGCTCGATCTCGATTGTGAAGCGGGGTTTCCCACAATTCCGACAGCAATATTTCGCCCAGACATGCAAATTGTCTCCTTGGCTGAGGCTGAGCAGGGGCAATTTCTTCGGGAAGTTATTGAAGCGTGTGAGTTGACCAACGTAACCGTAGTAGATAAGGTGCCCGGAAAAAAGAAATTTGACTATGTTGTGCAACGCTCAAATAAGACCCTTCAGGATCTTACCCGGCGGGCCCGGGGAGTTGTTCGTGCTGAGGGACGAATCTATAGCTTTATGACAGACAACTTTCATGAGGAATTAAGCGAAATTACCATGAATAAAGAGGAAGAGGGCGTTTCTGTTGTTGAAATAATTGATTATGATATTGCTGATAAGGTGCAGGACCTCAATCTTGTTGCCTTTGAACTGTATCGGTAATAATTCTTCCGGGGGTATGGAGTGAAGGTTCTAGCAGTATCAAATCAGAAAGGTGGCGTGGGAAAAACAACCACAGCTATCAATCTTGCGGCCTGTCTTGGCGCATGTGAAAAAAAGACGCTTTTAATAGACATGGATTCTCAATGTAACAGCACAACCGGAATCGGCCTCGATAAAGAAGGGGACGGTTTCTCTTCCTATGAAGTACTAATGGGAACCTGCTCTGTGGAAGATGCGATCCAGCCTTCACCGGGCATTTCTTATTTAGATGTACTGCCCAGCAGTGTGAACCTTGCGGGGGTAGAGCTGGAGTTGGTGAGCGCCTTCTCCCGTGAGCGAAAGCTTGCAGGGGTTATCGAACACGTATCCGATACATACGAATACATCATCGTCGATTCACCGCCCTCCCTTGGCCTTATCACCGTAAATATTCTCACTGCAGTGGATGCTGTTCTTATTCCAATTCAGTGTGAGTACTATGCCCTGGAGGGCTTAGCGGAACTCCTCAATACAATCCGTCTTGTGCAGAAAAAACTGAACCCCTCTCTCACCATTGAAGGGGTGCTTCTGACCATGTACGACGGACGACTCAACCTTTCTCGTCAAGTGGTGCAGGATGTGCGGAGCTATTTTAGCGGAAATGTCTTTGATACAATAATACCCCGTAATGTAAAACTCTCTGAGTCTCCCTCTTTTGGGAAGTCTATTATTGAATATGACGTAATGTCCCGCGGCGCCGTGGCCTATCGTGACTTAGCCAATGAAGTAATCAACAACACAACCCCTGTGCGGAAGGGGGAGCAGTGAGTACAAAAAAGCGAAAAGCCTTAGGACGTGGATTGGAGGACCTGTTTTCCGCCACGGGTTCCGATGTGCCGGAAGATACAACAGGAATTCACGGGCAGGAGGAAGAGATTCCTGTCTCAAAGATCGTAGTAAACCCTTTTCAACCACGTACCGACTTTGACGATACCGCCATTGTAGAGTTGGCCGAAAGCATTCGGCATCAAGGGCTCATTCAACCCATTGTGGTGCGTCGATCGGGAGAGGTGTACCAGATTGTATCAGGAGAGCGACGATTTCGTGCCATGGGGCGGCTTGGGTGGGAACGGATTCCTGCCATTATTCGCACCTCCATTAGCGACCAAAAAATGCTTGAGATTGCCATCGTTGAGAATGTACAACGTGTTGATCTTAATGATATCGAAAAGGGAATCTCCTATAAACGGCTCCTTGAAGAGTGCGGGTTGTCACATAAAGAGCTTTCCGAACGAATCGGAAAAAGCCGCAGTGCCATAACAAACTGTATGCGCCTGCTAAAACTCCCCGCCTTTGTTCAGGATCTGGTGCGAAAATCAGAGATCTCCATGGGACATGCACGTGCCTTACTTTCCTTAGAACACGCAGAAGAACAAGTTGCCCTTGCCAAAGAAATTGTAGAAAAAGGGCTCTCAGTTCGGGCGGTTGAAGAGCGCGTTGCTGCAAACAAACAGAAACCCACCCCTGCAAAACGTTCTGCCTCAGCCCTGACAGAAACAGCGACTCACTGTGTAGAACAGTGGAAAGAGGCCTTCGGCTCATCCGTGTCTTTAAAAGAGCTCTCACAAGGGCGCGTGGCAGTGCAAGTAGTTTTTTCATCACAGGAAGAGTTTGCCCGTTCATCCCAGCAGATTACCAAGGCGTCCTCTCATGAAAAATAAGACATATCACATACTCGTCTATGGAGACTCGGGGGAGCAACTCCGTTCCTATACCGTAACAAAAGGACGGCTTCTTTTTGCCAAAACCGCCTTGGTACTCTACGGAGTGTTCCTCGCAACGCTGCTGCTGTATGTGTTTCTCCATGCAACAGACTTGCGACATTATCGTGCTCATCGCTCCTACTATGACTCCTTAGCCTATGTTGATACTCGTATCGACTCCTTGGTTGGTCAGCTTATTGAAATAAATCGCTACTCACAATATATTCGCATGGCAGCCCTTACTACGGGCGACTCCTTAATGCCAACCCTTGAAGAGTATTTTTCTGACGAAGAATTGATAAAAGAACTTTCCGCGGCCGGGATGGATACCGATTTTGAATATGTCCCCAGCTTGCGCCCCGTCATGGGCGCAGTAAGTCAGCATTTCTCTGAGGAACATCCTGCCATCGACATTTCAGCATCCCAAGGAGCCATGATACGAGCAACCGCATCAGGGGTGGTTGCTCGAAAATATTTTCATGAATATCTTGGAAATGTGATCGAAATAGATCATTCAAACGGTTACGTATCACTCTATGCACATTGCGAAAGCATTTTGGTTAATTTACGCAGCCGTGTAACCAAGGGAGACCCCATCGCCTTGGTGGGAAATACGGGAAAAGGCTCCCGCGGACCGCATTTGCATTTTGCCATTGAAAAAGACGGAACCCCCGTAGACCCAAAAAAGATGGTATTTTAAATCCCCATAGACAAAAGAGAGGTTGAGGTGAGCAAAAAAATTGATTTTACAGTTGTTGGAAATGGAGCATCAATTACAGGTGAACTTGATGTTCCCCATGATGTCCGTATTGACGGTGTATTTAACGGCACTGTTCGCTGTGGAAGCACCATTACCGTTGGGACAGACGGTGTTGTTTCGGGAGAGATTTCTGCCATCAACGGAGAGATTGCGGGAAAAGTAGAAGGAAATGTCTCGTGCAGCAAAGCCTTAGAACTCAACGAAGGCGCCTCCATCGTCGGGGATGTCTCTGCAAAGGCACTCATTATCAATAAAGGCGGTGTTCTTCATGGGCGAAGCTCCATGCTCGATGAGAAAAATCAAAAGGGACAGAAAGAGCGCAGCAAGAATCGACCTGCAAAGAACGACGACGGACAGGCAAAACGAAAAGAGAACAGTGTAGAAATAGATTTATAAGGAGATCTCATGGATAGTATAAATATTGCAGTATTGGGAGCAGGCACAGTGGGCGGTGGCACCATTAAGCTTTTGAATAAACAACTCTCTTTTTTCCAAAAGAAATTAGGCTTACCCCTTCGTTTAGCCTATGTTGCCGAAAAAAACACCTTTGCCCTTGAAGAGATCTCCCTGCCTGCAGATACAACCGTGGTGGAAGATGCAGAGATCGCCCTACGCGCAAAGGATGTTCACATTGTGGTTGAATTGATTGGCGGCACGGGAATTGCCCGAGAGTTAGTGCGTACAGCCCTCGAAGAGAAGAAGCACGTAGTTACGGCAAACAAGGCTCTTATTGCTCATCATGGTCCGGAATTGTTCAGCTTGGCTGAAAAGCAAGGCGTGTCTCTCTATTTTGAAGCATCTGTTGGCGGAGGAATGCCCACCATAAAAACAATTCGTGAAGCCTTAGTGGGAAATGAGATTCTTTCGGTTACCTCTATCATAAACGGCACTTGTAACTACATCCTTTCGGAGATGACTGAAAAAGGGGCCGATTTTAATAATACCCTTCGCGAAGCCCAACGCCTGGGATATGCGGAGGCAGACCCGACCCTCGATATTGAAGGAGGGGATACGGGACATAAAAACGCCATAATGGCATCCCTCCTTTTGGGAAAATATGTTTCCTACGACGATATGAAAATTGAAGGAATAAAGGGACTAACGGCAGAAGACATCGCCTTTGCCGGGCGTCTTGGATATGTTATCAAATTAGTAGGAATCATTAAAAAGCGTGCCGGAGAAAAATGCATTGATGCGCGAGTCCACCCGGTTATGCTGAGTAACGATCACATCTTAGCAAATGTATCGGACGTGCTCAATGCAGTACTTTTTGAAGGAGATGCGGTTGGTCCTGTCATGGTATATGGCCCCGGAGCAGGAGAAATGCCCACCGCCTCAGCAGTGGTGAGCGATATTGTTGATGTGGCACGAAACATTATGGCACAAGATGAAAAACGGATCCCCATGGGGTACTATACCGAGGCAAACAAAGCAACCATTACGGACGATGCAGAGATAGAATCTCGATACTATCTCCGTTTTACCGTAAACAATAAACCCGGGGTCCTTGGGAAAATTGCAGACACCTTGGCGACACATGGTATTTCCATTGCGTCAGTAATGCAGGAAGAAAACGAGGTGAGCATTGTGTCAATTGTAATATTGACCTTCACCGCAACTGAAAAAAATGTTAAGGACGCTCTTCAAGAAATAGAGGCTTCGGAAGAAGTTGAAGCATATACACAACTTATTCGTATTGAGGATTAATAGATATGGTGTATCTACAGGAGTTTGAAGGACAGGAACAAAAGCGCTATTCCATAGATGAAATACGGTATCGAAGCGATTCCGGCAGGGTTCTTGAATGTGTCAATGAGCTCTCTCCTCTGACGGAGCAAAAAATTGCAGATCTTAAAAAGATCTGGGACACGCGGGCAGGTTCGTGGGATCCCCTCGACCGAAGCGGCGTGTGGCGGTATCGGGAATTTCTTCCCGCCCTGGCCCCCTTCGATTCAGTTGTGACGATGCCCGAGGGCAATACGCCAGTATACTCCATGCAACGCTGTGCCGCCTATACCGGTATGGAAACCTTACACGCTAAACATCAGGGAATGAACCCAACGGGCTCTTTTAAAGATAATGGCATGACCTGTGCCGTATCCATGGCAAAGAAGCTGGGAGCCTCCATGGTAGCGTGTGCATCAACGGGAAACACCTCTGCTTCCATGGCAGCCTATGCCACCCGAGCTGGTATGAAGTCCGTTATATTTATTCCCGATGGACAAATTGCCTACGGCAAACTCTCTCAAGCCCTCGATTTCGGTGGACACACCATTCAAATATCCGGTGATTTTGACATGGCCATGAAAATTGTGGAAGAAGTATGTATTCGTGAAAATATCTACCTCCTAAACTCTATTAACCCCTTTCGCATAGAGGGGCAAAAAACAATAATGATCGAGTTGCTCCATCAGCTCAACTGGGAAATCCCCGACTGGGTTGTGGTTCCCGGGGGGAATCTGGGAAACAACAGTGCCTTTGGAAAAGCCTTTGAAGAGCTGAAACGGGTCGGTCTTATTTCAAAAGTACCCCGTATCGCGGTTATACAGGCAGAGGGGGCAAACCCCTTGTATCAGTCATGGAAAAAAGAGGAGCAAGTGCTGACTCCCGTAGAAGCCCAGACTAGAGCAACAGCCATTAAAATAGGAAACCCCGTAAGTTTTGATAAGTCATGGTTTGCCTTACGTTCAACCAATGGCGTGGCAGAAGAAGTTTCTGAGGCAGAAATAGCCCAGGCAAAAGTGCATATTGGATACGACGGAGTTGGCTCCGAGCCTGCCTCTGCAACTACCGTGGCAGGTGTTAAGAAGCTCGTGCAAAAGGGAGTTATTACACCTCAGGAGCGCGTCGTATGCATTCTCACGGGCCATCTCTTAAAAGACCCAGACTATACCATCGAGTACCATCAGGATGAGCTCTATGCAGATCCACAGCGAACCACCGCTGTGACCGGCCATGAAAAAATTGAAACGGGGCCATATCGAAATATGCCCGTTCAGCTCCCTGCTGATAGCGATGTAATTATACAACATCTGCAAAACCTGTAAAAAAAGTGCTCGAGAAATGGTGTAAAAAGCGCCGTTTTTTACCATAGCAATGCAAAGACATCGATACAGGGCCACATGTTCTATACAGGGATATTTGGCCCCTTCTAAGAAAGTGATACAGGAGAAGCTTTATGAATGACCAAGCAGCACAGTTAAACACGACCATACGCCAGGAGAGGGAGAGTGTGTATACCCTTCTATCGGAACGAGGGCGTAACAGTTTTTTTCCCACCGGGGGCATTCTTGCGCAAGGGGCAGAAGCCGCATCATGCGAACTCAATGCAACCATTGGGGTTGCCTTGGAAGATAGCATGGAAGCAGCATCCCTTGCTCCCCTGCGGGAGATGATATCTCTTCCGCCCGATCAGGCGTTTAAATATGCCTCCAGTTATGGAATTCCCGCCTTACGGGAGCAGTGGAAACAGATGCTGTATGAAAAAAACCCAACCCTTGTTGAAAAAGCCACATCGACACCTGTAGTCACCAGTGCTCTTACCCATGGAATAAGTACGGCTACAAACCTCTTTCTAAATTCACAAGACCGCCTTATCTGTCCACACTACTATTGGGGCAACTACAATCTGGTGTTACAAAATGGGAGCGGCGCATCTCTTGATCTCTACGATACATTTCATGAGGGTGGATATAACATATCCGGCCTTCGCGAGAAACTGTGTGCAGAACCACCGGGGAAAAAGGCGCTCATCCTCAATTTTCCCAATAACCCCACAGGGTATACGGTTACGCAAGAAGAAGCCTATGCTCTTCGCGACATGCTTGTTGAAATGGCCGAAGCGGGAAACACTCTGGTTGTATTTATTGATGATGCCTATTTCGGCCTTGTTTTCAAAGACGGCGTATATGAAGAATCACTCTTTGCGCTTCTTGCAGATGCCCATGAAAATATTCTTGCCGTGAAGATAGACGGCCCAACAAAAGAGGATTATGTCTGGGGTTTTCGCATTGGCTTTATAACCTATGGTACACGGGGCGGAACCCCCCAGCTCTACGAAGCCCTTGAGTCTAAAACGGCCGGATTCATCCGCGGAACCATCTCAAATGCCTCTGGGGTAAGTCAACACCTGTTGCTATCGTGCTATCGTTCAGAACAATACCGCGCAGAAAAGGCGAAGAAATTTGCACTTCTCAAAGAACGGTTTGACACCGTGCGAAAGATTCTGGAAACACATCCAGAATATGCTGAAGAATTTACGGCCTTACCGTATAACTCAGGATACTTTATGTGTGTTGCCCTTCGTGCAGGGTGCAGTGCAGAAACGGTTCGGCGCCATCTTGTTACCAAATACAGCGTCGGTCTTATTGCCACCGGAGGAATCTTACGGGTTGCCTTCTCATCCACACCGAAAGACCGTTTACCCGATCTCTTCGCGGCACTCTACAAGGCCTGTAAAGAGGTCAAATGACATCGGTACAAGCAGTTATCTTTGATTTCGACGGCACTCTCTACGCAATGAAGGGAGTGTATAAGCTGATCTTTGCAGCATTTTGTTTTCCCCGGGTTGCCTATCTTCCACGGTATATGCGCATTCGACAGCAGTTTATTGGAGATGATTTTGGCTCACGGGAAGCCATGGAAGCTGCTTTCTGTGAAGCCTTTTTAAAGCAATACGGCGTTGAAGATGCTTCCTACTGGATAAAGAACAGTTTCTCCACATCCTTTATTCGGACACTTCGCTTTATGCGAAACCGTCCCGAATATGAAACAATCCTGCCAGCACTGCGGAAAAAGGGGATTAGAACAGTTCTTTTTTCAGATTTTGGACTTATTGAGTCGCGGCTTCGTGCCCTTGGACTTCAACCGGAACTCTTTGATCATATACTATCTGCTGAAGACTTAGGTGCCTTAAAACCAGCACCGCGCGCCTTTCAAACTATCCGTAAACGTCTTCAGCTCCCCGCCAAAAACATTCTTGTGGTGGGTGATCGTCTTGACACAGACGGGGCAGCAGCACAACAGGAGGGCATGCCCTTTCTGCAGGTGCGGGGCAAAGACAACCGAAACTGGGATGCCCTTGCAAGGAGGTTGGCAGCGCTGTAACACACAACGAAGGGAGTACGTGGTGTTTCTCATCGCTTTTTATATTGTGGTGTTCCTTGGTACGGCCGAGGCACAGCTTCGTATTACGGAACTAGAACGAAACCCCGTGGGGAGGGCCGACGCACTTCCCGGAGGACGGTCGAATAAGTATATTGCCTGTATCCATATGGGTAGTGATACGATCTGGACAAGGGACCTGCGCCTCTCAACCAACCGTGAAGATGCTGGGGTGATTCCTCTTTCCTGTGATCCTCGTCTTCCTAACACGAGTGTATGTGATCGTCCCTTTCTTCTGCCCGGTGATCAGGCGCTCATTCTAGATCCTAATTACCTTTCACCGGAAAACAGCCTTCCCTATGAGATTCCCGAAGGCACCATTCTTCTTACCACGGAGCGAAGGGGGGTATTTACCGATTTGACTCAGCGGGCGGGGTGTGCTCTCATTCATAGAGATACTCTTGTTGATGTGGTAGCAGATCGGCCCATGATCGAGTACGACACCTTGGAACGCTTTACCTACGAATCACCCTACGGCGGGGAGAACGATCATGAGGCGCTTGTACGCATACACCTCTTTGGCCCACGGAAATATCGCCCCATGGAGCGTCGCCTGGGACAGCCTGATCACTATGACGGAAAGATACTCCGAGAATACCACTATGCAAAAAAGAATGAAGAAGAGATCCTCCTACACATGTACATGCATAATTTTAAAAACCGCCCCATTGATCTCCAATATACATCCGAAAGGGGGCGCTCCACGGAGATTACCCTCGCACCGCAGAAGCACAAGGAAGTCTCCCTTTCTCTCACTACCACAGAAGCCACGCGGACCGTCCATGGGCCGGGATGGGTTGACACCCTGGATATCTCCTCCTGCTGGATACCCCCAAAATCTGTCTACATAAGTGAGGTTTCTCCCCGACAAGACCCCAACTGGATAGAAATACACAATCGGGGAAGCACCCCCGTACGGTATGATACGTGGCGCCTCCAAGGAAGACGAGACACGCTCTTGTTTCCCCCCGGAATACTTCCCGCTAAGGCATTCCTCCTTATCAGCAAGGATGAACTCCCACTCTCTTTGGAGCATGTAGAAGAGGGAATTCTCTATAATTTAGGCCATTACAGTGATACTCTCATTCTTGATATGGGAGAGGCCGGCCGCGACACGATTTCCTGGAGTCATGAAAATCTGCCGGGGTGGACACGGGAAAGTGTGCATCGGATACACCCGGACAGTGGAGTGGTACTTGGCCCACCAACACCGGGTGGGCAAGTACGCCCGCAAGAAGATACGGGATTTCATGTATACCCGTCGGTGTTTACACCAAAAAAAGAAACGGCACGGCGCCTGAATATTTCTTTAGAAGGGGCGTCTCACCACACGGGGACAGGGGATATTTATCGCCTTGACGGCACACGGGTATACTCCTTTTCCCTCAGAGGGGGCGATCGCCTTGAATGGGATGGTCGTGATCTAAGCGGACGATCAGTACCGGCAGGTCCCCTTATTATTATTTTTAAAACGGAGGATGCGCAATGGCGGCGGGAAGCAGTTCTCTGGCGATAGGGATCTTCTTTAGCCTGGTTATACAGGCCATGGCCCATGCACCGGTTCGTCCAGGCTTTGACGGGTTTTCCGGAGGAGCAGGCTCCCTGGTTCCCTCTGCCTTTGCCCACCCTGCAACCATATCGGCAAAGGGGCATCTCTTTGAAATACACACCCTTTCTCTGTATGAGTATACCTTGGGAAGTGAAACATCTCTGGGAGTCCATGGAGTGGGGTATTTCCACGGAGGAACCTTCTGGACTGGTGGGGTGGGAGGCACCGTTCTACACGCCTTTAGTCTCTATCGAAACACCGTGATAGAACTATCCGGAGGAATTCGGGCGGGAAATAACCATCTCTCCCTTCGCATGAGTCACTCCTTTGCTGATGTAGAGTTTGATCAAACCTATGACATGCACCTTTCGGGGCTCTATGCACGCCATGGAGAGCACCACATCCTCTTTGCAGGAGGTACGGTTGAACAGGTACTGGAAACGCGCAATCATCGTGCATATACACTGCAGGGAGGAGCAACCATACGGGAGGGGCCCGTGGGAACACAAAGTGCAGTGCTGACATATCAAGAATTACGGAACCATCTGATGGTAGATCTATACCAAGTATTCCCGTTCAACAGCCATGTGCACCTGCTCTGTGGGGTGCGTTCCGATCCGGCCATGGTTTTTCTTGGAATTGTGGTACAAGCCTCTTCGCACTCCGCAGGAATACTGCAGTTTTTTCATGGTGATTTGGGGTGGTCCCGATCAGCCGCATATCAATATCATCGTCGGGAATAGAATCTTGGGCATCACAATCGGCTTCCACTTTTTCTACAAAGCGTACGAGCACAACTAACATTGCGAAGGAACCTTGATATGGCCAAATGATACATATGCACAGAGAAAATAGAAGAATTGTATCTCTTTGCTGATGGTATGAAAACGATCATACTCTTACCACACTGTGGGATATAAACACCCATAGGTATAGTTTGGAGGATTTCTACAGTATCAATTGTCGGTAGGTAATTTATCATTTACAGTTGACATTATTGAGATGATATGATAGAGTGAAAAACAATTTAAAAGGATGTATTCGCACATGTCTCTACAGAGTATTTTTTCAGCTGTTATACTTATGGTTCATGTGTTTACCGTGCATGCATGGGGAGTATCATACACCCGGGAAGAATCGCGTTTTATTGATACGGTTGGCACTGTTTATTTATGTGTCGATCCGTATTGGGAGCCCTATGAACTATTACATGAGGATGGCTCCTTTACGGGTATCGCCGCTGATCTGATAGACCGTATTTCCCAGAGAACAGGGATAGAATTTGAGATTGTTCCAACAGAAAATTGGAGTGAGTCCCTGGAATATATGCGTAATGGTAAATGCGATGTCCTCGCCTTTCTCAATTACACAGAAGAACGTGCACAATGGATGAATTTTACTGAGTCGTATTATACCACTCAGAACGTCTTCGTAACCCGTTCTGAGCACCCTGATATTCACGATCTGAATGATTTCACCTCAATACGGGCAGTGCTTCCTGAGGGCACGAGTATAGAGGAACGGTTTCGACGGGAATACCCCCATGTTGAGATTATACTGGTGGAAACGGAGGTAGAAACCTTCGAAGCCGTACACGCAGGCAAAGCCGATTTCACCTTTCGTTCACTTCCCGTTGCAGCCTTTCTTATACGTAATGAGGGCTGGTTTTCTCTGAAGGTAGCAGGAACATTAGAGGGGTATGATAATAACTTTCGTATGGGGTGTGCACCGGATCTTCCCCTATTGCCTATGATACTTAATAAGGGTATAGTCTAAAGATTCTTATATTCTGAAATGTGAAACCAATAAAAACAGACTCGTTATTGCAATATAACTATAAGTTATTAAATTTCCTTAACATTGATTCATATTCATCCTTAAACCTCACACTGCGAAAACTCCAAACAACGTTAGAATTACCGTGCCATCGAAGATTAATTCTAAAATCATCACAATCTTTTAGTTTGTTTATGAGCCAAGTTGGATGTTTTACATACAATTCTTTACTACCTGTCTCTTGAATGAGTGTTAAAACCTCCTTTACGCCATCTATATAGACATTGGCTTTTATAACACCATATCCACCTCTTTTAAGATCTTTCCCAACAATATTTGGACTTTCACTAAAATTAATATAGGCCCATGTACTATTTTCTCCTTTCACTACAACAATAGAGGCCTCCGTTCCGGTATAAGGAAAATCCATTGATTCTGGACCTGCCCGGAAAAAGTATATAGAGAGTTAAGCCATACATTCTGGTTTTCCACTAAAATATATCTGTTCCATTTGATCCGGCGTCTTCCATCCATTCGCTGAATGTTTTCTAACCCGATTATAGTAATGT
>NZ_ASJR01000020.1 GCF_000474745.1 Chitinivibrio alkaliphilus ACht1
ATTTCCTCCTTGAATTATTATGCAAAGCCCGACGTCCTGTCAAAGCTGTGGTCATTACACTCTATCGTCAGAGGTGAGTCAAAACATTACTATTATTCAGAAAAAAATAAAAAAAGGGCCCGAAGGCCCCCTTTTGGAATGCAGCGGATAGATTGTTTTATCCTACATAAGCAGTTGTAATACCCCTTGTGGCGCTTGGTTAGCTTGTGCCAGCATTGATTGTGATGCTTGCTTAAGGATATTGTTTTTGGAGAACTCCGTCATCTCTGCAGCCATATCAACATCACGGATACGTGACTCTGCAGCTTGGAGGTTTTCTCGGGAGTTGTCTGCGTTCCGTATGGTATGCTCAAGACGGTTTTGTACTGCCCCGAGGTTTGATCGTTCTTCTGATACAGATATTATTGCATCGTTAATAAGCTGGATTGCCACGGATTGATTTGCCGTGATATTGCTGGCTGCAACAGTATTCACACCGAGGGCTTCTGCCTGCATATCGTTAATGTTCAAGCTGATTATTTGTCCGCTGTTTGCTCCTACTTGAAATTCGAGGCCGTCTCCTGACTCTAGGTCTCCATCAAGCAAGGTTTGTGTGTTAAATTCTGTTTGCTCAGCAATACGGTCAATTTCATCTGAAAGTTGTTCTATCTCAGATTTGATAGACTCGCGATCCTTGGTAACATTGGTGTCGTTTGAAGCTTGAACAGAAAGTTCACGCATTCGTTGAAGAATTGCGTGGGTTTCATTGAGTGCTCCCTCTGCAGTTTGGATAAGAGATACGCCGTCCTGTGCGTTCCGTGATCCCTGTTGCAGCCCGCGAATTTGTCCGCGCATTTTTTCAGAAATAGCAAGCCCCGCAGCATCATCCCCTGCTCGGTTAATCCGGAATCCCGAGGAGAGTTTTTCCAGGGAGCGTCCGGTGCCTTGGTCGTTAATGCCGAGTTGTCTGTTTGCATTCATTGCCATAATGTTGTTGTTGATACGCATAATTTCCTCCTTGAAAATACGAAGCTACGCGTTTTGGCGTCACATGCCGTATTTATTGTTTCGGAAAACGGGGAGGTGCTTTACTTTTTTTAAAAATTTAATTTTTTTTCAATGGGTCGACATATAAAAAGGCGGCCTCTGTTTCGAGACCGCCTTTTTTGGAAAAAAAGAACCGTTTTTTTGTTCTACATAAGCAGTTGTAATACCCCTTGTGGCGCTTGGTTAGCTTGTGCCAGCATGGATTGTGATGCTTGCTTAAGGATATTGTTTTTAGAGAACTCCGTCATCTCTGCAGCCATATCAACATCACGGATACGTGACTCCGCAGCTTGGAGGTTTTCTTGGGAGTTGTCTGCGTTTCGTATGGTATGCTCAAGGCGGTTTTGTATCGCCCCAAGGTTTGAGCGTTCTTCTGATACAGATATTATTGCATCGTCAATAAGCTGAATTGCCACGGATTGGTCAGCAAGAATGTTGTTGTCTGCCACTTCGTGTACACCGAGGGCTTCTGCCTGCATGTCGTTAATACTCAAGCTGATGATCTGCCCACTATTTGCACCAACTTGAAGTTGGAGATCGTCTGCATTTCCTTGAAGCAAGGTTTGTGTGTTGAACTCCGTTTGTTCAGCAATCCGGTCAATCTCTTCAGTAAGCTGTTCAATTTCAGATTTGATAGACTCGCGATCCTTGGTAACATTGGTGTCGTTTGAAGCTTGAACAGAAAGTTCACGCATTCGTTGAAGAATTGCGTGGGTTTCATTGAGTGCTCCCTCAGCAGTTTGGATAAGAGATACGCCGTCCTGTGCGTTCCGTGATCCCTGTTGCAGCCCGCGAATTTGTCCGCGCATTTTTTCAGAAATAGCAAGCCCCGCAGCATCATCCCCTGCTCGGTTAATCCGGAACCCTGAGGAGAGTTTTTCCAAGGAATTTCCGGTGCCTTGGTCGTTAATGCCGAGTTGTCTGTTTGCATTCATTGCCATAATGTTGTTGTTGATACGCATAATTTCCTCCTTGAAAATACGAAGCTACGCGTTTTGGCATCACATGCCGTATTTATTGTTTCGGAAAACGGGGGAGGTACTTTACTTTTTTTAAAAAATTTAATTTTTTTCAATGGGTCGACATATAAAAAAGGCGGCTTCTGTTTCGAGACCGCCTTTTTCGTTAAAATAAGAGTGTGCTCTTGTGCGCTCACACTTTCTATGGTATACTTGAGTATGTATTAATTCTTCCACCGGGATTAGCGTGGCTCACATACTGATAATCGATGATGATCGGACATTCCTTTCGGTGTTCTCTCGCTTTTTGCGAAAGGCAGGGCATCAGGTTACCTCTGTTGATAATAGCCGGGATTTGTTTGACTATTTAAAGCAGGGCGGTTTTGACCTCCTTCTTCTTGACATGATTATGCCGGAACAGGACGGAGTTGATATCTTACGTACGCTTCGGCGTTATGGCTATACCATAGAAGTGATTGCCATGTCAGGTGGAGGACGGGTCACCGAGGGGGAGTTTTTCTTGGATTTTGCCCGTGCCATGGGAGTAACCCATCTTATACGCAAGCCAATTTATGATTTTAGAGAAGTATTAGAGCAGATACGAGGTGTAGCGGGAGAAGAGATCTCCCGCCGATATAGCTAGAAGCTTTTCGAGAAATTTACCAAGGGTAATACGGGAAAAACAGCACTGTTGCGTGCGATATTTCCCAAACCAATCTGTATACCGTCAAGCTGGGTGGCATAATTAATGACACCAAACTGAATGCCTGTTACGCGTTGACCGATATTGACAAAGCCCCAATCAAAGCCCTCAAAAGAGTCAGCGTAGTTTACCACAGAAAATATACGAGCCCCTTGGGCAGACCCTTGGGTTATGTTTGCCCATGAACCAAGAGATATCATATCTGAATTCCCGCCGGTAAGATTCACTCCGGTAAAAAGAGAAAATCCGCTTGTGCTTCCTTCGTTTATGTTGGCAAGCCCCCAGAAGCGAAAACCATCAAAATCACTCGTGGTGTGTCCCACAAATAGATTTATATCGACACCGTTCACCCTGTTGTTTTTGGTATAGAGCAGACCAAGACGAAGCCCGTCAACATTTTCTGTGGGGCCGCCAATTTGGATGGGTGAGACAAGACCTAACTCAACCTTGTTTGCCATGATCATGCTGGTGCAGATAGCGAGCATAAAAAGTGCTTTTTTCATATAACCTCCGTTTTGTTATGGTATGCGAGCAAAATATATCCGGTGAATCAGAAATGTATCGTCGGAATAGTTTTTTCTCTTTCTGGTTGATTTTCATATTTGTACTTCCCGTATGAGAGAGAGAGGATGTATCTTTTTGTATGGAGGTCTCTATGGATTTGGAAAAATTGGGTAGTCGTATTCGGACACGAAGAAAGGCAAAAGGGTTGACACAACAGCAGCTCGCTGCCTCTCTCTATATTTCTCCGCAAGCTGTTTCAAAATGGGAGCGTGGAGAAAATGCTCCAGATATCCTTGTCTTGCCGCGATTATCTGTTCTTCTTGATCGCTCCATTGAATGGATTATCAATGGTGATATACCAAATCGAGAAGTGATTGATGCGGTGGTGCTTGTTACAAGCTTGCGTAATTTTGTAACGCGGAGTCAAGAGCAGCCCCTTTCTCGTCTTGCCTTATGGATAAATCAGCTTTACCATGGCACTACGGAGGCCGTGTTAGCCTGTGAAGGGGTGGTTGTGAAATATACCGGGGATGGGGTGTTGGCATATTTTACCGGTGGGAATTATGTACAACGGGCACTTTCCTGCGGAGAGATGCTTCTCGAGCTTATTGCAGAAGAAGACATGCTTCTTACGTTAAAGGCGGGGCAGATATACGTTGGGGCCATGGGGCATGCCGAGTTTACTGCTCCAGATATCCTTGGAGAGACGGTGAATCAGGCATTTTTGTTGAATCGGTGGGCTACGGATGAACGGGAAGAACGAATGTTTGTTTCGGGACAGGCCTTTACAGGCATGCTCGCGCCTGTGGAGTACAAGCGCGATACAGCCCTGTCACATGAAGAGTTTCTGTATATTCGTCAATAATTCTTCGGCGGGAGAAGTTTTTGGTACTCCTCTTCCGTAATTGTCATCTGACTATTTTCTTCGAGAAATGCTTCAATTTTGTAGTAGTTGCGAAGCTCGGGAAGCATTATGTGCACCACAATATCAAGATAGTCTAAGAGAATCCACCGATTATGGTCTTGCCCTTCTGTATGGTCAACATACTGATCTTCCTGTTTCATCTCTTGTTTTATCGCCATGGCAATGGCTCGGACATGGTTGAAATTTGTTCCTTCGCAGATGACCGTCCAATCGGATACTGTGGAGGTTTCTCCCGTGTGAATAACACGGATATTCTCAGCCTTTGTTTCTAGCATGAGGTTGAGAATAGAGAGGAGATGAGGTTCTTGTTGTATTGCTTCAAAAATCATAAATAATCCTTTCGTAGTCGTGACCGACGATAAGTGTTGCATCATGGCGGGCGTCTCCCTGCCCGGGTCGGATAAATATGGGTGGTGGTGTGCCGAGAAGATTTGCAAGTTCTTCCGCAGTATCTGTGCCGGCTTTTCGCTGTACCACGATGGTTTGAGAGTAGTTCCAGCTTCTGGCGTTCCCCTCGGTAGTTCGAAACCCTTCACGGCGCAGGAGCTCCGCCACGGCACCGGCAACACCCGAGGTGCCGCATCCATTTAAAATCTCTACAGAGCCTCGTCGTGGAATTGCCGATTCAGGAACACGGCTTTTTTCTTCAATCTGCCGCTGATGTTCCCGCTGCTCCTCCAAAAGATGAAAGCGTTTTTCCCCGAGGTGAAATGCAGAAATCAGGACAAGGCATGTCAGTATACAAGAGAGTACATACCCTGTCTTCATAGTCGTTTACTTTGTCGGCATAAGAATGGTTTCGTCCCGACCTGGCCCTACTGACACAAGAGATATGGGGACATTGTAACAGAGCTCCTGGAGACGCAAAACATAGTTCTTCGCTGCAGAAGGAAGCTCTGAAAAGCTACGGCAGGAAGAAATATCTTCAGTCCAGCCGGGCATGATTTCATAGATTGGTTTTGCCCGCTCGACTTCCTCCGTAAGAGCTGGATACTGTTCTGTTTTCTTCCCGTCTACTTCGTAATGAGTACAAATCTTGATTTCAGAAAACCCCGTAAGGACATCGAGTTTTGTGAGGGCAAAGGTGGTGAATCCGTTGAGTTGAACGGCTTTTCGCAGGAGTACCGCATCAAACCAACCGCATCGACGAGGGCGTCCCGTTGTTGCGCCCATTTCTCCGCCTTGTTTCTGAAGTTTTTCCCCTGTCTCATCGGTAAGTTCCGTGGGAAAGGGACCATTTCCTACACGCGTAACATAGGTTTTAACAATACCGATCACGTCTGATACGATACGGGGTGAAACTCCCGAACCAGTGGCAATAGCTCCCAAGGTGGTGTTGGATGAAGTGACAAAGGGGAATGTTCCGTGGTCAATGTCGAGGAATGTTCCCTGTGCCCCTTCAAAGAGGAGTACTTTTCCTGCCTGTGCCGCGGCAAAAATATGTGCAGCCGTGTCAATAATAAACGGTGCAAGTCGACGGGATATTTGGCGATATTCTGCAAGCATTTCGTCAAAATCAAGAGGGAAATCTTGTTTGTAGAACTGTTCTACCAAGTCTTTCTTCTCATCATAGTTACGGCGGAGTTTCTCTTCGAAAACCGCAGGGGTAAGGAGGTCACCGAGGCGAATGCCTGATCGTCCCACCTTATCCGCATAGGTGGGGCCGATACCACGACCTGTGGTGCCAATTTTTCCGCCTTGAGCGCGATAAGCCTCACGAGCCTTGTCAACTATCTTATGATAGGGGAGTACCAAATGAGCTAAGCTGGAGATAAAGAGCTGCTCTTCCACGGCAAAGCCCTTTTCCTTTAGCTCGTCAATCTCTTTCAGAAACTGTGGAGCATCAAAGACAACTCCATTACCGATCAAGCACTCTTTTTTCGGGTACATTATCCCGGAAGGGACCATATGGAAGACAAATTTCTTCCCATCTACAACCACGGTATGACCCGCATTTGCGCCCCCTTGGTATCGGATGATAAGATCAGAATCTTTGGTGAGATAATCGATAACTTTGGCTTTTCCCTCATCACCCCATTGCGAGCCGATAACTACAGAATTGGACATGAAAAACTCCAGAATATGTCGCGTAGTGAAAACCACGCACTGACAAAAAGTGGTACATCAACACGGTAAAATAGTTTTAAGTTTCATATTACGCAAGGATTGGGCAGAAATACCCTGCTCAAGGGTATGAAGGGGTGGACTGCCATGTGGATGAGGTGTCTGCTTTGAGATAGGTTTTACAAAGGGGGTAGAGGCTGTTTTCATTCAGTGGTTTTACAAGAAAATGATTCATTCCTGCAGCGAGGCAACGTCGTTTTTCAGCCATGGTTGCGCGGGCCGTTACGGCAATAATCGGTGTTTCTTTACAAATACTTTGCCGAATAATTTTTGCCGTTTCGATACCGTCAAGCTCTGGCATTTGAACATCCATAAGAATAAGGCGTATCGTATACGCCTGTACTGCCTTGAGCGCTTCTATGCCGGTACGGGCTTCCACGACTCGTATATCAGGAAAATAATTTTCAAAGAAGTGGCGTAGAATGATCATGCTGAGCTCTTCATCCTCCACGAGAAGAATGGTTGTACGGGTTTCCGTCGTTCCTTGAGTATGTTTCTCCTTTGTTATGTTTTGGAAAAGAGAGGTTATTTTTTCCGGGGTGAGAGGTTTTGGAAGTAGATGGCACGCAGCATTGTTTTGAGCAATACGAGTGTAGTCTTTTGCATGAAACGGATTGTAGAGACAAACTGAATGAGCGGAGTTTCCGTTCTCCTTAAGATCTGCTTCATCTGTAACGTGCGCGGCTGCGTCGAAAAAGCAAAGGTCTGCCTTGTTTCGAATCTCCGTTTCAACAGTAATGTTATACCGCTCAAGCTGTTTTCTTAATAGATATGTTGTATATTTTCCTATTCCTGGATCTATGTAGGCGTTCGTATAGGGCGGAGATATGAGTACTGGGGAAGATGCTTTTGCCTCGGATATCAGATCTAGGGTAAAAAAGAATGTGCTCCCCATACCGGGGGTGCTTTCTACACGAAGGGTTCCTCCCAGTTTCTCAACAAGCAAGCGGGATATGGTCAGGCCAAGCCCAGTTCCGCCAAAATGGTGAGTTGTATCATCTTTGGCTTGTAGGAAGGGGGTAAATATCTTCTTCACCTCTTTCTTATTCATGCCAATTCCTGTGTCTGAAACGGAGAATGTCCACGTGTAGGATGGCGGTGTATGTGGCGTTGCTGTGAGGCATAGAAGGACTTCTCCACGAGGAGAGAATTTGATAGCGTTGGTTACAAGGTTCATGAGAATCTGTTTTATTCTCAGGGGATCGGTCTGGACAAATTGCGGAGCATCTTCGGGAAAATCAAGGATGACTTCTGTTTCATTTTTAAAAGCCGTATGTTTAACCATCTCTAATATATCGTACGTGATACGGGAAAGATCTGTTTCTGTTGTATGTATGGGGAGTTCTCCTGCTTCAATTTTTGAAAGATCAAGGATATTATTGATAATAGAAAGAAGCATTTTTCCAGAGGTGTGAATATTATCAATATATCGTGCGGTATTTGGTGCGAGGGTTCTTTTCTTACTGAGTTCAGTACATCCGATAATACCACTGAGGGGTGTTCTAATCTCATGGCTCATGGTAGCCAAGAAGGCTGTCTTTGCACGAGTTGCCTCTTCTGCTTTTTTTTGCGCATTCTGAAGTTTTTTCTCATTTTGCTTTATCCGACTAATGTTGTGTGCTATGGCGTTTATTTCCAGAACAGTACCACCTGTATCAAGTAAGGGGGATACATTTGAAACATACCATGAAATCTTTCCATCGGCATGGATAACGCGGTATTCAAGACTTTCTGCTTTTTTCTTATGAATAGTTACGTGCTTGATAAAGTCGATGCATTGGGCTGTATCTTTGGGATGAACAAACTTGTTGAGGTGCGTGCCGATGGTTTCTTCTTCTGTATATCCCAGTTTTTCGGTCCAATTGGGAGAGACATGGGTAATAACTCCCTCGGGAGTTATGGTGAAGATAATGTCGTCGGTGTTTTCAACGAGGTTCTTATAGCGCAGAAGGGTGTGGGATAGTTGCTCCTCTGTATGTAGTCTCGATATGGTTGTTGCAACCATGTCGGCATAGAGTTCGCAGAGTAAGGGAGAAGTAAGGTGGTGTCCTTTTCGCAGAAAAAAAGGGTGGTCATAATTTCCTGTGTACCCTTCTGTTTACCCAAGATTGCCACAGGAATATCCCCCCACCTTAGATATAGGTGATGGAGTATGGGGAGATCTGTGAGCCTATAGAGGCGGGAAAGGTCTGTATATTGCAGGGTTCCCTTCGTAAGAAAGGCGTCAAATTCAGGGTCGGGGGGTGGTGACTGCCCGTGCGTCTCATCCCAGAGAGTTTCTTCCTTTTCAAAATCATTTTTGTTCTGTATCTTAAAAACACCCTCTTTGGGCAAATAGTGTCCACATATGACGGTATGAGCATGGGATAACTCTCGAAAGGTTGCTGAAATGGATTGGTAGTTAAGGGTTTTCGGAGCTGTTGTTTTTAGGTGTTGCGCAGCCCGTGCAATTACTCGTTCGGGGGTGATGTCTGTAAAAAATGTTGCAAAATATCCCGATGTAAGGGAGGACGCAGTTATTTTAAACCACTTTTTGAGCGGAGCAAAATACTGTGAAAAGGAGGTGTCTTCCTTGGTGTCTGCTATTTCTGAATAAAAATTAATCCATGGGAAGTCTTCATGAACAATCTCAGGAAGTATCTCCCGTACCGTCTTACCAACAATGTCCTCAGCTGAGAGCCCTGTGAGGAGTTCATATCCCCTATTCGCTTCAATAAACCGATAGTCTATGGGAATACCCTGAGACGAGTAGATAATCTTATGGTAGGCATAGGCAAATTCCTTTTGGTGTAGGAGGGGGTGTTCACGGTGCGCATGCATCCGAGGCTCCTTTCATGGTATGGTTATTTGGAAACGGTGTGGAGAATGTTCTCTATGTGTTGTGTCAGGGAGTCAATAGTAAAGGGTTTTTTAATGAATGCATCATTTTGAGTAAGCTCCGTGTCTTCAAGTGTTTCCATGGTATATCCTGACATAAACAACACCTTGGTATGTGGCGAGTGTTGACGAATCTTTTTGGCAAGTGCAAGGCCATTCATTTCCAGCATAACCACATCGGTAATGAGTAAGTCTATGGTGTGGTGGGTCTGTTTTACGTATTCCACTGCACGGTTCGGATTTTTTTCTGCGATAACGGTATACCCTAAATGGTGGAGTATCTTCTCTGTCGTACTGAGAATAGATGGTTCGTCTTCCACGAGGAGCACCACTTTTTTCTCTTTCTTTTGAGGGGGGAGCTGTTGTTTTGGAGCTGCTTCCTCAAGAGGGAGTTGTTTCTCTTCATGAACTGGAAAATAGAGCTTGAAGGTTGTTCCTGTTCCAGGATTGCTTTCCACATCTATAAAGCCACTATTCTGACGCATAATACCGTACACCGTTGAGAGGCCAAGGCCGGTGCCGCGCCCCACCTCTTTAGTGGTAAAAAAGGGTTCAAAAATACTTGAGAGGGTGGTTTTATCCATGCCGGAGCCGGTGTCCCGTACGGTGAGTTGGACATATTTCTGCAGGGGGACCTGTTTTTGAAGTCCGGCCCCGGATGCATAGGGGGGTGAACCGTGGGCTGCATAGGTGGCAATGTCTATGGTACCACTCCCTTCTATGGCATCCTGTGCATTAATACAGAGGTTCATGATAATTTGGCTTAATTGTGATGGGTCTAAGTGTATCACAAAGTCATGAGGAGCGGGGGTCCAGGAAATCTCTACGGAATCTCTTGTTATTCGTCGCAACATGGAAAGTTGTTTTTCTATTTCCCTGTTGAGGCGAATGAGGCGGGGAGAGGCTACGTCTTTACGAGCAAAGGCGAGGAGTTGCTGGGTTAATTTTGCAGAACGCTGAGCTAAGGTTCCAATTTCATGTAAATCATCTTGAATGGCCGATTCTTTCGGGAGTTTCTCCCGGGCAAGTTCGATATATCCGAGCATGCCGCCCAGGGCATTATTAAAGTCATGGGCGATTCCTCCGGCAAGACGTCCAATGGATTCCATTTTTTGAGATTGAAGGAGCTGCTGTAAGAGCTTTTCCTTCTCCGCCTCTGCTTTTTTAAGATCTGTAATATCAGTGCCCGTTGCCAACACGCGTGGTATGCCGTCTATTTCAATACAGTTAAGGCGCATCTGTTCCCATACGATGTTACCATCTTTTGTACAATTCCTCCATTCAAACTGCTGCATTCCTTCTCTACATACTTTTTTAATCCACCCAAGAACCTCTTCTCGAGAATAGGGGGGAGTGTCCCATAGGTTGTTTTGCTGCAATTCCTTTACAGAGGAGTAGCCAAACACCTTATATGCCTGTGGATTTGCATCAATAATCTCCGCCGAATCAATGTCCATAATATAGATGGAAACAGGAACATTCATAAAGAGTGTTTTAAATTGTTCTTCACTGCGAAGAAGGGCCTCCTGTGTTCTTGTTAAGGTGTCTTCGGTGGTAAGAAGGTGCATTATGCGTTCAATGGCGGTGGGCAGTCGATCGAGAAAATCAATATCTTTCACTAAGTAATCTCTGGCTCCGCACTTCATCATTTCCACGGCAAGTTCTTCGCTTCCTTGGCCGGTCATGATAATAAAGGGAGGTAGACAGTGGTGTTCTTCCAAGCGTTGGATGACCTCTGTTCCTGACATCTCGGCAAGGGTGTTATCCAGTAACAGAAGGCTTTTTGGGGTTTGAATAACCCGTTCTATCGCACCTTTTCCGGTTGTTTCAATATGGAGAGAATATCCCTTAGCGGATAATTTATGTCGAATAAGTTCACCGATGCCATGATCGTCATCAACAACGATAATGTGTCGTGAGGGAGGTGATGGCGATTTTTCTATGCTCCTCATTGGTTTTGTTGCTCCTGAGTCTTTTTGGGTAGCTGCAACTCTGGTATTTGCACGATTGATATAAACAGGCCGAGTTGTTGAATGGCTGTTACAAAGGCAGAATATTCTACCGGTTTCGTGATGTAACTATTGCATCCCAAGGCATGGCACTCTTCTATTTCAAAGGGGTCATCCGTGGTTGTGACCATAATAACAGGGAGTTTTTTGAGCTCTGGGTCTTGCTTTATTTGACGAAGGACTTCCATGCCATCCATGCGGGGCATGCGAATATCAAGAAGCAGTACGTATGGCGTATGTTCTTGGCGCTTGATAGCATTATTGCTGCGAAAGAAAAAGTCGATAACCTCTTGGCCGTTATAAAAACGATGTATGGTATTGGTGACGCCGGCACGACGAAGGTTCTGTATAATCAGTTCTGCATGACCATCATCGTCATCAGCGATGAGCAGAACGACTTCCTTTTTTTCTCGTTCGGTCTCCGTCATTTTCCACTCCTTTGTTCGACTGCATGTATCTACAGTGTAGCACTATTGGTTCCCCTTCGCAAGGAGAAAAATGGGGGATTAGTTTCTACACGCTCTGAGTACCAATTCTGCAAGGTCAAACTTCTTAAAGGGTTTGTGAAGGAAAAACACCCGGCCTTTGGCGCGCAGTTGTTCCATGTCTTTTTCCTTGGTGAATCCCGATGAAATAATAATGGGAATATCCCTATGGACATCACGAAGAAGAGAGAAGGTTTCCTGCCCCCCCATGACGGGCATTATCATATCAAGGATAATACCGTCAATACGGTGGTGTTCTTTTTGGAAAAGCTCTATTCCCTCACGCCCGTTTGATGCAGTGAGTACGGTAAACCCCAAACTTTCTAACATGTGGGAGGCGGTTTTGCGAATGAGTTCTTCATCATCAATAATGAGGATGGTCTCGGTTCCCCGGGGGAGTTGTCGATTTTTCTCCTGTACCGGAAGAGAGAGTGGCTCGGCCAGAGGCAGGTATATATAAAAGATGGTGCCCTGCCCCGGCTCTGAATAGACGGTTATTGCTCCGGCATGTTCTTGCACTGCACCGTACACTGCTGCTAAGCCCAGACCGGTTCCCTCTCCGGTGGGTTTTGTTGTAAAAAATGGTTCAAATATATGGGCCGATATGTCGGGAGACATGCCGCATCCGGTATCGCGCACCCCTATTTCCAAGTAGTCCCCTTCTTCAATATTGAAGGGGGAGGAGAGACAGTACTCTTTGTCGAGATGGGTGTTTTTAAGCGAAAATGTGATAGTTCCGGTTTTTTCTATGGCATGGGACGCGTTAATTCCCATATTCATGAGGGCATTTTGCAATAGAGAGGTGTTTCCGATGATGGTTGTGTCGCGAGCGGTTATCTCTGTGTTGAGCGTGATGGCCCGGTCTACGGTATGTCCTAATAGAGCTACGGTTTCTGTTACAATATCTTGTGCATCAAGAGGGTATTTTTCGCTTACTTCAGCCCGCGAAAAGGTGAGCAGTTTTTTGGTTAGGTCTGTGGCGCGGTTTGCTGCGGTGAGAATAAGGGTAACAAACTCTTTTTCCTCTCCCTTAGAATGTTCTTCCGTAAGTATTTCAGCAGCTCCAATAATACCCGCTAAGGCATTGTTGAAGTCGTGAGCGATCCCTCCGGAAAGTCGTCCCAACGCTTCGAGCTTTTGAGTTTGGTGAAGCTGTTCTTCCAAACGCTTGCCTTCTAATTCAGCATTTCGTAATTCCGTAATATTTCGCATGGTGGATAGCACTCGATTTTCGCCCATGGGTGTATATCGAATTTCATAATATCGTTTTTCCTTTTGTATGGTTATCTCATATGTTGCGTAGGACTTTGTTCGGGTTTGTAGTACCTTTTCTATGTTATCGTGGGTGAGTTTTGCCACATACTCCGGGGCTACTTCGTCGATTGACTTTCCAAGAAACTCGTGAGGAGGCATAAGGTAGTCGTCGGTCATCTCCTTTGGGTGACAATCAAGAAGAATTCCTTCAGTAGAACAAACGATCATTATATCAGGATTTGCTTCCAAGAGTGCTTGGTTTCGTTCAAGTAAGTCGGCAAGTTCCCTGTTTTTAGCACTGAGATCCTGTTCTCTATTTTGCAGTTCCCGAAGCATATTCCCAAAAGCGAGGGTAAGTTCATGCGCTTCAGATACAAGGGGGCTGCATGAGGGGAGGGGGTATTGCGAGCTCCCCGGGATATTTTCTGTGCTATTTCTGCGATAGTCTTTATGGGAACCAAGGCTTTGTGAAAAAGAAGAAACGCTGCAAAGGAGAAGGAAAGGAGAAGTGTAAAAACCATGATGCGGCTGTTTCGTTGACGCTGGCGAACATCTCCCATGAGTGCTGCCTCCGGCATGGCGACAACAATATTCCAGTGCAGATTGTCCTTATGAAAGGGCGTGCTGTTTACAAAAATTTCCTTGTTTTCTATAAGAAGGGCAAGGGAGTTTTTCTTGTCTTGAGTCTTTTGTGCAAGGGCTGTAGCGCTTTGTCGTAGCAAAGGGTGTCTTGATTGCATGGCTTTGGGAAGACTCACTAAGCCATTTTCAGAGCGAGTAATGGTATCTTGGGTTTTGTAGGATGAAGCGAGGAGGCTGCCCTCTGATGTTGTAATATACACAGCACCTCCCGGAGGAATCTCTTCTTCTTGAAGAAAGGCATGGAGCCGACCAAGCTTTACATCAACGATAGCCGCACCGTACAACGTATTTTGAGGAGAAAAAACAGGAAGCATATGAGTAATTGTAAGCTCAGCTTTCTCATCAAGGTTTACATATACCTCGGACCATTGTTTCGTGGGAGACTCAAAGAGCGGGGCAAACCAGGGCCGTTGGGTGGGGTCATACGCACCAAAAACAGCAGCTATTGGGCCGGAACGGTGCAGGGTTTCGTAGATATAGAGACTGTCATTGGTATGTGTATCCTGCACCATGAGATTGAGACTTTCGTCATCATTAATTCTGATGCCAAGGTAGTTTTTATAGATATTTCCATAGTTTACCGTGCTGATTTGAGGTGTGTGCTCACGGGCCTGCCGTGCGATTTCTTGAAACCACGGTTCAAGAGGTGAAAGATCATTCTCATCGTAGAGGCTCTGCATACGTATGTACGTTTTATTTGTGTAATTAACAAGGGCTGGTTCCTTCAACAGCTCGGAAATGCGCAGGGCTGTATGTTCAGTAATACCGTGGATGGTGTTTTTTCCCTGCTGGGTTAAAAGTGAGTCATAATCCATGTGTTGGGTATGCACAAATATAAAGAGAATACCCCCCGTGAGGAGCGCGAAAAAGAGAAAAAGTAAGGTTCCAAGATGTATATGTAGTTTCATAGGAGTCTTCCTTGGGTGAGCGTTTAAATAGTGTACCATTCGGTATGATTCGATGCACTGTTTTTTTTTCTTAAAAACAGAGTGATGAGCAAAAACGACCGAACAGAGGAGGATAATTGATTTTTTACAATCAAATGTATATTTTTAGGGTATAGTTTTTTTTAGAAGGATGGGGACTATGCGATTATCCACGAAGACACGGTATAGCTTGCGGATATTAATTCAGCTTGCTACGGTGGGGCCCAACTCTCCCGCGTTGAAGGGAAAGGTTATGGCGCAAGAACAGGAAATATCAGAGCCGTATCTGGAACAAATTATGATTCCCTTAAAAAGTTCCGGCTTGGTAAGCACAATTCGCGGGTGCAACGGTGGGTATGTGCTCAATGCAGATCCGGAAAAAATCACAGTTCTTGATATAATTGAACTTTTTGATGGTCCCGTGCAATTTTCCAGTTGCAAGGAAGAAAATGATGGGAGTCCCTGTCGCCGTATCGCCAATTGCCCCAGTACGGCTGTGTGGGCACATTTATCAAAGGTGTTACGGGAAGAAGCGCAGAAAATAACAGTGAAAGAGTTAGCTGATAAGTGCACCACCTCTGAATTTCAGGAGTATGTCATATGAACATCCACGACTCAATTAGTGACTGTATCGGGAAAACGCCCTTGGTCCGTATGCGCTCTTTCCTCCCCGATGTTACGGCATCGCTCTTTGCAAAACTTGAGTTTTTCAACCCCACGGCGAGTATTAAAGATCGCACAGCGTACGGCATGATTCGTGCTGCTGAAGAGCGCGGTGAATTAACCCCGGGAGACACAATCGTTGAGCCAACAAGTGGTAACACGGGGGTTTCCCTTGCCATGATTGCTGCTGCACGGGGATATAATCTTATTATTACCATGCCGGAATCTATGTCTATTGAGCGTCGACGTCTTATGGCATATCTTGGGGCAGAGGTCGTCCTTACTGATGCTGTTCGGGGTATGAAGGGAGCCATAGAAAAGGCAGAAGAGCTCTGTGCGGCGGAGAGCCGTTTTTATATGCCGCAGCAATTCAGAAATACGGATAATCCTCATATCCATTATACAACAACAGCCCAAGAGATTTGGGATGATACAGACGGTGCTGTTGATGTTGTCGTCATGGGGGTTGGCACGGGAGGAACCATTACCGGTACGGCAGAGCGGTTAAAAGAGTTAAAACCCTCTCTTCGTGTTGTCGCGGTAGAGCCTGCTTCGTCGGCTGTGTTATCTGGAGAAACTCCCGGTAAACACGGTATTCAGGGAATTGGTGCCGGGTTTGTTCCGGCCATTCTCAAGGCCGATCTTATTGATAGTATTGTGAAAGTGACCGATGCTCAGGCCCTTACGGCAGCACGAAAATGTGCCTCCACTGAGGGTGTTATTGCCGGTATTAGCTCCGGTGCTGCCTTATTTGGTGCTTCTCAAATTGCCAAAAAGAGCGAGAACCGGGGCAAAAACATTGTGGTCGTACTTCCTGATACGGGGGAGCGATACCTTTCCACAGACCTTTTTGAGCGGTAGATGCTACCGCAAAGGAGACCTTGGTGACTTCCTCTGTAATTTATCTCGACAGTAATGCCACCACCCCGGTGAAATCTGCTGTTCTTGATGAGATGCTCCTTGTCTTTCAAAATTGCTTCGGAAATCCTTCCGCGCTCTACTCCTATGGGCAGGAGGCGGCGCAGCGCCTTGCCCATGCCCGCAGGCGTGTGGCGGGGAGTATCGGTGCAGAGATGGATGAGATTGTTTTTACCTCCGGGGGGACTGAGTCAAACACCACGGCTCTCTTCGGTCTTTTGGAGCGGTTTCCCCATAAAAAACACATTGTCACCACTGCCGTGGAGCACAGCTCTGTCTATGAGGCTTGCTGTGTTCTTGAAAAACGCGGCTACGAGGTGACCCGCCTTGGAACCGACTCTGCGGGATTTATCTCTCCGGAAGAGTTTGCACGGGCTTTGCGTGAAGACACCCTTCTTGCTTCTGTGCTCTATGCCGGCAATGAAACCGGGGCTATTCAGCCCGTGGGTGAATTAGCACGAATGGCCGGTAAGAAGGGGGTCTTTTTTCATACCGATGCCGTACAGGCCATGGGAAAAATACCCCTTGATGTAAATGATCTTTCCGTGGATCTGCTCTCCCTGTCGGGCCATAAATTCGGTGGTCCCAAGGGGGCCGGAGCTCTTTTTGTCCGCCGGGGGATTCCCCTTACCCCTCTTTTGTACGGAGGTGGCCAGGAAAATAAGCGCCGCTCCGGTACGGAGAATGTTCCCGCCATGGTTGGTTTGGGGGCAGCCTGTGAGCTTGCGCAGGAAAATCTTGGGGAAAATCATAAAAAACTGCAGGAGTTGAAACGCTTTTTCTGCGAAGCCCTGTCTTCTGCCATCTCCTCCGTGTGCTTTTACAGCGGGCAGGATGAAAGGTATCTCCCCAATACCGTTTATGCCGGTTTTCCCGGTGAGGATCAGGAGAGTCTGGCCATGGGGCTTGATCTGCAGGGAGTTTGTGTGGCCACGGGGTCTGCCTGCGGAAGTTCACGTCGCGAGGCATCCCGTGTGCTAAAAGCCATGGGAGTGTCCGGGGCAGAACTTTTCTCCGCCCTGCGTTTCTCCTTTGATACGGGAGTAACAAAAAAGGAGCTCCAGGAGACCGTCCGCGTCCTGGCAGATATTATTTTATAGTTGAAACTATATTCATGAGGTAAACATGGCCGTTGATTATGTGGATACGCTTATTGCGGATATCCGACGATTGAAAAAAGAAAAAAATGCGATTATATTGGCACATAACTATGTCCTTGGTGATGTGCAGGATGTAGCGGATTTTGTGGGTGATTCCCTGGAATTGAGCAAAAAGGCCCGGCAGGTGGATGAAGAGGTGATTGTCTTTTGCGGAGTCTCCTTTATGGCGGAGACGGCAAAGATTCTTTCCCCGGAAAAAAAAGTGATTCATCCCGTGACTGCGGCGGGCTGTCCCATGGCCGATATGGCCGACGCTCCCGCCCTGCGCCGCTTCAAGCAAGACCATCCCGATGCCGTGACAGTCTGTTATGTAAACAGCTCAGCCAGCCTGAAGGCGGAGGTTGATATCTGCTGTACCTCTTCCAATGCAGAAGAAATCATAGGGTTGATCCCTGAAGATCGGCGGATTATCTTTCTGCCCGATAAAAATCTTGGCGCCAATGTGGCGCGCGCCACGGGGCGGCAGATGATCCTTTGGGAAGGGTTTTGTCCCACCCACATGCGCCTGCGTCCCGCCATGCTTGAGCGCAAAAAAGAGGAATTTCCCCATGCCGTGGTTATTGCTCATCCGGAATGCCGTCCTGAAGTGCTGGATCTGGCAGATTACTCCCTCAGTACGGGGGGGATGCTCTCCTTTGCCCGCAGCACAGAGGCAAAGCAACTCATTGTGGCAACAGAACTGGGTATTATCCACCGCCTCCAGAAGGAAAATCCGGACAAACAGTTTATTCCCATATCTGAACAGGCGGTCTGTATGACCATGAAGATGATCGAGCTTGAGGATGTAAAGCGGTCCCTTGAAACCCTTACACCGAAGGTAGAGCTTGAGCCGGATATTATCACCCAGGCAAAGGCTCCCATTGTACGTATGATTGAACAGCGACTGGATATATAATGACACAGGGAATCAGTGTAGCAGAGGCACGGGAATATATGCAGCTGCCCCATGGGCAGGTTTTTGACCTGATCTCGCAGGCCCGCCGGGTGCGTGAGGAGTATTTGGGGTGTGAGGTATCCCTGTGCTCCATAGTAAATGCCAAGAGCGGCAACTGCCGGGAAGACTGCTCCTTTTGTCCTCAGTCGGTACATGCAGAGGCATCGGTGGAAACCTACCCCCTCATGGATAAAAAGGATATTCTCGCTGCTGCCAAGCGTGCAGAGCTTCAAAATGCTCATAACATGGGTATTGTCACCTCGGGAAGAAAAATCTCCCCCCGTGAAATGGAGGATGTCCAGCGGGCCGTGGAGATGGTTGGCAAAGAGACATCCCTTGGAGCCTGTGCGTCCCTGGGGCTGGTGGATACCTTCTTTATGGAGGAATTGAAAGCGGCAGGTTTGCAGGCCATACACCACAATCTTGAAAGCTCACGCAGCTTCTATGAACAAATCTGTACCACCCGTACATACGATGAGAATCTTCGGGTATTGCACCATGCAAAAGATGCGGGGTTGCGGGTGTGTTCCGGTGGCCTTTTTGGTCTGGGAGAAAGCAATGATCAGCGGGTGGAGCTCTTTGATGAGTTGCGCCGGGTGGAAGTGGATTCAGTCCCCATTAATTTCCTTCATCCCCGGGAGGGAACCCGGGCTGCCTCCTCTGCAAAAAAAATTACCCCCCTTGCGGGATTAAAAATTATTGCCGTGGCACGGCTCATGATGCCCCGCACCCAGATTCGCATTGCCGGAGGACGGGAGTATACCCTGCGGGATATGCAGTCCTGGATTTTTGCAGCCGGTGCAAACGCCCTCATGGTGGGAAATTATCTTACCACGGCAGGCAGAAGTATCGAAGATGACCTGCAGATGATTGCTGATGCGGGAATGATTGTTTCCGAAACGGGTGGATGCGGTGCCTGAAAAACGCCTTGTTGCCGCCATGAGCGGCGGGGTGGATTCCTCCGTTGCGGCAGCCCTCTATGCAGAGCAGGGCTATGAGGTAATTGGTATCACCCTCAAAATGAAAAATTGTGATAACAGTCGTGAAAAAACAAAGGCGTGCTGTGGCCTTGATGACAATATTCATGCCCGCCTTGCGGCGGAGAAGCTTGGCATAAAACACTATTTCCTTGATCTTCGTCATATTTTTGAGGAATCCGTATTGCGGTACGCCTGGGAGGAGTATTCCCGGGGGCATACCCCAAATCCCTGCGTAATGTGCAATGAGCATCTCAAATTCGGCGCTTTGATAGATTATGCGGATAAACTCAATGCGGATGGAGTTATTACGGGACATTATGCCCGAATTACTACTGATGAATCGGGAAGCCCCGCCCTGTTAAACGGTGTTGATGACACGAAAAATCAGACCTATTTTCTTGCAACTCTTACCCGAAAACAGCTGGAGAAATCCTGCATGCCCCTGGGGGAGTATACCAAGGATATGGTGCGTGAGATGGCACGGAAGCGGGGGCTGGAAAATGCGGAAAAAACAGAGAGTCAGGATGCCTGTTTTGGCTATCGGGGGGAAGCCTTTGCCGAAACCCTGGGGCGATATTTTGATGCTTCCTTTCACGGGGGTGAGATGGTGGATGAAACGGGGCGGTTTCTCAGGCATCACGAGGGGATTCAACGCTATACTATTGGACAGCGCAAAGGCCTTGGAGTGGCCCTGGGAAAGCCCGCCTATGTCTCTTCCATTGATCCCGCCACGGGGCGGATTCGTGTTACCACACGGCAGGACGATCTCCTCTCACCGGCCCTGCAGGCAGAGTCTATGAACTGGCTGGTAGATATGCCCCATGAATTTTCCTGTTATGCACAGATCAGATACAATCAAACCCCCGTACCGGTGCAGGTGGTACGCAGGGGTGATAACGGGGTACGCGTTGTTTTTGAAGAGCCCGTCCGTGCTGCAACGGCGGGGCAACTCCTTGCATTGTACGAAAAGGATCGTCTCCTTGGGGGAGGATGGATTTGCCATGTTGAATAAGAATGCCGCCCTCTTTGAAAAAATAGATCGGGGAGAGGAACTTACCCTCGCAGATCTTACGACATTGTTACATATGCAGGAGCCGGAAGAGCTGCATCGTCTTTTTTCCGCCGCCTACGAAGTAAAAAAGCGACACGTGGGAACAACTGTCTACTACCGGGGTATTATTGAAGCGGGAAATATCTGTGTAAAGGATTGCTACTACTGCGGGATCCGCCGATCAAACAGTGGGGTGGAGCGGTTTTTAATGGATCCTGAGGAGATTGTTCGTGAGGCCCTGTGGTGTTATGAAAATCACTACGGTTCCCTGGTGATCCAAAGCGGCGAACGGCAGGATGGAGCCTTTACCGACATGATTACCGGGGTGATTCGGCGCATTCGTGCCGCTACGGAGGGAAAACTGGGTATCACCCTCTCACTGGGAGAACAATCACGCCGGGTGTATGATGAGTGGTTTCAGGCGGGGGCCCATCGCTATCTTCTCCGTATTGAGACCTCAAATCCTGCGCTGTATACAGAACTTCACCCCGGGGATCATAGTTTTTCCACCCGCCTCGCGGCACTTCGTTTTCTGCAGGAGGCAGGCTATCAGGTGGGGACAGGGGTGATGATGGGTCTGCCGGGACAAACCATGGAAGATCTTGCCCGCGATATATTGTTTTTACGTGATTTTGATATTGATATGGTGGGAATGGGTCCCTATATTCCCCATAAGGATACCCCTCTCGGGGCAGAATGCACTGGTCTCAGGGAGGATGAAAAAAAGGAACTTCTTCTCCTTGCAAAGAAGATGATTGCCCTGGTGCGCATTGTTTTAAATGATGTGAATATTGCCGCTACTACAGCCCTGCAGGCCCTGAAACACGATGGTCGAGAGGAAGGGCTTTTGGCAGGTGCCAATATTATTATGCCCAATGTTACCAAAACAGACTATCGCCCCCACTATCAGCTTTATGAAAATAAACCCTGTATTGATGAAAATTCCACCATGTGCAGGGGCTGTCTGGAGGGTCGTATCGGCCGTATTGGTGAGACCATCGGCTATGATGAGTGGGGTGATTCCCCCCATTTTTTCCGTCGAAGCGGCCGTGTTTCCACACATACATGAGATTCTTTCCTCCTACGACAAAGGGGTGGAAAAAATACTTCCGTCGCCTCTCTACGGGAGTCCCGAACGATCCCGTGCGCGATGCCTCTTTGAAACACCCCGGGGCAGTCGCTATATCCTTGAAGAGATCTCGCCGGAACAGGTTCAGCCCAGAAAAGAGATCTCCCAATGGCTTTTCCTCCTGAAAAACTCCCTCCCTGTGGCAGCCTATGAACAAAACAGGGACGGTGATTTTGTAACCTGCCATGGAAACAAATACTACCAGCTCCAGCCCTATATCCGCGCCCATGGCTGTAATCAGGCTACGTATTTTCACGATGCCTGGCGGGGGGAGAGTATGGCGGAGTATTGTATCTTTCTGAAAAAAGAGGGAACTAAGCTTCCGAAGGCTTCGGCAAACCGCCGCTTTCTTCCGGAATATATTGAAAATCTGTGTAAAACCCTGGCAGTTCACCGTCCCCAATTGTTGCGGGATATTACCCCGGTGTATCGCTTTGTGGCACGGCAGTATGATATTTTTTCTCAGCTTCCACAGGTGTTTTGTCACGGAGATTTTCATCCTGCAAACATCCTCTGGGGAAAAAGAACCATTGCCGGAGTGATTGACTGGGAGTTTTCCGGCTTTGATTTTATTCTCTATGACGCGGCTCTTGCCTTTGGATGTATTGCCTCTGAGGGACCCGATGCCGCCGGAGGTGCAACGGCAGATGCCTTTTGCCGGACTCTTTTTTCAGACCCTGCATATAAAAAATATGCGGATTATTTTCCCTTGGCAGTGATAGCTTTGCGGTTTCCCTGGCTTTCGGAATGGCTGCGCAAAGAGGATGAAGAGATGGTGGAGTTTGAAGGGGAGTATCTGTATTTTCTTGCAGACTATTTTAAGATATCCTTGTAGTGCCTATGGAGCGCTAAGGGCTACCCGTCAAAGCCAAGATCTTTGATAAGACGATCTGCTAATTTATCAGCAAATTCTGAGGTGTTATAATACCCCTTTTCTATCTTGTTTTGCACATCCTGTATACGGTCCTGACGAACCTCAGGTTCTATGGAAACCCGTGCAGCAAGCTGCTTTGCTTGTCCTTGAGCAGGAGTCTTCGTGCCGCTGAATGTGGCAGAATCTTTTTGAGGAGCCTTGGTTTCTTTGGAGGCAGTGTCCCGGTTCTTTCGATTTGTCCGATCGATTTTGCGAAACTCTGCTCCCATCATATTATTAATCGATTCCAGTCTCATAGCACCACCTCCTTTCTTTGTTCAGGTCGCACTACGCTGTATTATGTATATCGACCAATCGCGGCGAATCTGAAGGAAAAAAATAGTTTTTTTCATTTTTCTCTGCAGTATACGAAGCCCATTTTAATAAGCCCGTTGTATGTATGCTCTTATGAACATGAATAGGAAGATCAGGCTTAGTTTTTAATTTTATATCCCCGTTTAAAGAGGAGGGCAGTTAAAAAGAAGAGTACCATAAGGGTACCTCCGGTAATACAGAGAGATAGGAGCGGGGAAACATCGGACATGCCGAGAAAGGAGTAGCGCATAAGATCAATCATATAGTATATGGGGTTTACCCGTGACAGCTGCGCGTAGAGAGGAGGAAGAGACTGCACAGAATAGAAAATGCCGCTGAGAAATGTAAGGGGAGTGATAACAAAATTTGAAAAAATAGAGACATGGTCAAACTTTTCTGCCCAGAGACCAGCTAAAATACCAAGGGTTGAGAAGACCCCCGACACAAGTAGTGCCGTTGTTAGTGCCAGAAAAGGGTACGCTACGGCTCCTCCGTAAAAGAAGATCGATACAAGGTAAATAACACTCCCCACCAGAAGGCCCCGGATGATTCCCCCAACCATGAAACCAATGGTGAGATCCCAGTGAGAGAGGGGTGCCAGGATGAAATCCACAATATTCCCCTGATATTTGGCGATAATCAGTGATGAGGAACTATTCGCAAAGGCATTTTGCAGAAGGCTCATGAGGAGAAGCCCCGGGATGATAAAGGTGATGTAGGGAATATCGTAGGCGGGAACCTCCCGACCTTGGAACGAGTAATCAAAAATAATGAAATAGAGGGTTGTTGATATCAGTGGAGCAAATACCGTCTGCACCGCAACCTTTGAAAACCGAAGAACTTCATGTTGTATCAGAAAATAGAGTGGTATCATACATCCTCCGTGTGAGGTCGTACAAGGGTCAGAAACACCTCTTCCAGGCGTGGGCTTGAAATATCCATGTCAAGAATGGTAACCCCTTGTGCAACTAAGGTGGTAATACAGGTGTTGAGATCTGCCTGTTTTAGTTCAAATTCGGCGGTGTGTTCTCCCAAGAGAGTCCCCCTGTTTCGTAGCTTCCAGGGAACCGTCTCTTGGCTCGGAAGGGTGCCACGATAGGTGATTTTCAGGATTTTCCTATCCACAAGATTCATGAGGTTTTCCTTGGTGTCTATGGCGGTAATTTCCCCTCTGTCCAGAATGGCGATACGATCACAGAGTTCTTCTGCCTCTTCCAAATAATGGGTGGTGAGGATAATTGTTTTTCCCCGCTGGTTTAAGATACGGATGTACTCCCACAGAGAGTTGCGTAACTCTATATCAACCCCCGCGGTGGGTTCATCAAGAACGATAATCTCTGGATCATGCACCAGGGCTTTTGCAATGAGAAGCCGACGTTTCATTCCCCCGGAAAGGTTTCTCGGATTAGCCTCTGCTTTGTCATGTAGCCCCAGAGCCGTCAGAATTTCATCGATGCGGTCTTCGTTTTTCCGTATGCCGAAATAGCCCGATTGAATACGCAAGGTTTGTCGCACATTGAAAAAGGGATCTAAGGCGATCTCTTGAGGAACAATTCCGATCTTTTTTTTCGCTTGAAGGGGGTTCTGCGCCAGATCAACCCCATCAATGTGTACTGTCCCGCTATCACGACGCACCATATGCCCGAGAATGCCAATGAGGGTTGTTTTTCCGGCG
This sequence comes from Chitinivibrio alkaliphilus ACht1, assembly GCF_000474745.1. NCBI lineage: Bacteria > Pseudomonadati > Fibrobacterota > Chitinivibrionia > Chitinivibrionales > Chitinivibrionaceae > Chitinivibrio > Chitinivibrio alkaliphilus. Next base: position 24,173 of record NZ_ASJR01000020.1, read on the forward strand.
CCGTTTGGGCCAAGAAGGCCGAAAAACTCACCCCTGTTAATTGTTAAGTTTGTTTCTTTCAGGGCACGCACATCGCCGTACTGTTTACTCACCTTATGAAACGTAATAATTGACACAGGGCATATCCTTTCTCCGCGAATCTCATACAGGAAAAATACCATATGAAGCGGGGGGATCGAAGAAATATTAAAAAAACTATTTTAATGTTGACTTCATATATAAGGAATTAATATATTGAAATTTCAGATATGGTCTGTACCGAATAAAAATACATTGTCAAGGAGTTATTATGGCGTATCATGCAGAAACAGTGGCAGTTCACGGGGGACACACCCCTGACGAGACAACCCTAAGCCGGGGAGTTCCCGTCTATCGTACCAGTTCCTATGTATTTAAAAGCACGGAACATGCGGCAAATCTTTTTGGATTGAAGGAGCTGGGAAATATTTACAGCCGCCTTACTAATCCCACCACGGAAATTTTGGAAAATCGCATCACTGAACTCGAGGGCGGTGCTGCAACGGTTGCCCTGGCGTCGGGAACCTCCGCAATTTTCAGTACTATCGTAACCATTGCTCGGGCTGGGGATCATCTCGTTTCGGCCAATAATCTCTATGGCGGAACCTATACGCAGTTTGATTCAATTTTGCCCGACCTTGGTATTACCACGACCTTTGTAGACCCAACAAATCCTCAAAATTTTGCAGCGGCGATTCAGGAAAAAACGCGGGCGATCTACATTGAAGCCATTGGAAACCCTGCCCTGGAAGTAACGGATATTGAAGCAGTGGCTTCCATTGCCCATGAGGCGGGGCTTCCCCTTATTGTAGATGCAACCTTTACAACACCGGCTTTGCTGCGAGCCATCGATCATGGAGCAGACATTGTTATCAACTCGCTCACCAAGTGGATTGGTGGACATGGAACCGGTCTGGGAGGAAGTATTACCGACGCCGGACGGTTTAACTGGGCCGGGGGAAGACACCCCTTGTTTACAGAGCCTGACTCAAATTATCACGGTTTACGGTGGGCCCATGATCTTCCTGAACCCTTGGCTCCCATCGCCTTTGCTCTCCGGGTGCGCACTGTGCCCCTGCGTAATCTCGGTGGTTCTATTAGCCCGGACAACTCATGGCTGTTTCTCCAAGGGCTTGAAACGCTTCATTTACGTATGAAGAAACATGTGGAAAACACGCAGGCCGTGGCAGAATATCTGGAAGGGCATCCGGCCGTGGCGTGGGTAAAGTATCCCGGACTTGCGTCACATCCCACCCATGAAACAGCAAAGCGGTATTTAAAAAACGGCTTTGGCGGGGTGGTAGTATTTGGCCTGAAGAGTGGATACGACGGGGCAGTCCGGCTGATTGACTCAATCTCTCTTTTCTCCCATCTTGCCAATGTGGGAGATGCAAAGAGCTTAATTCTGCACCCTTCGTCAACGTCACATAGTCAGCTTTCAGAGGAGCAGCTCACCGATGCGGGTATTACTCCCGACTTAATCCGTCTCTCCATTGGGATAGAACATGTGGATGATATTATTGGTGCCTTGGCAGAGGTACTTGATTCCTAAGACGTTTCTTACTCTGGCAACAGGAAGGATTTCGGTCCTTCCTCATAATCTGTAAGGAGTAGTTTGTCCCGCTGCTCCATGCAGGAAAAGACCTTTCCTGCATCCCCTTAGTGGCTGTGCGCGTGTGGTGGAGCATAACATATATTCCTCTTTCAATCATTTTGGAGGTTACATGCGTGTCTACTCCCTCGCTCTTCTGTTTATCCTTGCTGGTATGGTTGCCACATCCCCCTTGCCTACATATGATGCGGCAAATCCCCTTCCCCTGTATTATCAAATTGAGCGATCGCCCCTTCACGGTCCTGCTTCATATACCTTCACAAGAGATTCTGAATTTCTCCGTGCTCATCATCTGGAAGGGGTTGTTTTTGGGGAGTTCCTTACGGGCTCATCCTCTCTTCTCACAGATCAACGCACCTTACTACTGTTGCGGGATTCCATTGTCTATGAGGATTTTTCTGTGGATATGCGTATCCGCATTGATAATATTCCCACGGGTGATCAGTATGATAATTTTGATGCCGCATGGATTCACCACTCCGATTCCATGAGTATGATTTACGATCTGGATAAGATTTATCTGGAGTATCGCGCCCCCTCTGTTGTAACCCTTGGGGCGGGAAAACGCCGGTATAATTGGGGGCCCCTCATGCTTGGGGGACTCATGCTTTCAGACTGGAATGAAGGGTTTTTCTCGATCTATCAGCGGTATGATGCGGGTCCCTTTTCTCTCCAGGGGATGACTGCTCAGCTGGATAGTTACACCCCCGAAGGCGGAGATGGCCGGCATTTAGAAGATCGTGAACGGCTTCATCGGTATATTTCCGCAGCCCGCCTCTCCTATGAGCATGAACGGTTTTCTCTGGCCCTTTCTCAAGCTACGGTGTATGCCGGGGTGGGACGTTCCTGGGAGATTCAATATCTATTCCCCTTCATCCCCTTCCATTACGCCAAAATGTCTACGTGGCGCTATGCCAACTGGGGGAATAAATCCCTTGGGTCCATGGACGGTTCCGTTCGGTTTCTGGATGATCGTGTAACTCTGTATGGAGAGCTTCTGGTGGATGATTTACAACAGCGAAAAACCGAGTCCTCCAAGACCCGGCAGAATCACCTGGGTCGCATGGCCGGTCTGCGTGTGGATGATCTTGCGGATATGTACGGATTCCTTGAGGGCGGCACCATTACCAGTTTTACCTATAATCATGTGAGCCCTCCCTTACGCTATCTCAATACGCGTGGGTTTATCGGCTCTCCCCTTGGGCCAGATACACAGCTGTTCTGGGGGCGCGTGGGACGACAGTTTCCACAGAATCTTTCAGCGGATGTTACGTGGTGGTTGAAGTGGAGTGGCGAGCGTCGTGATCTTTCCCGGGAGTATCCACACCCGTCGGTAAATAATACGATTGATGATCCCATCCCTTATGGGGTGGTTGAACGGGAAGCCTTACTTTTTTTACGTTCATCCTGGAATAACCCCTGGGGGGCTCTCTCTGTCACCGTGGGGCATCTTGCCTATGATAACTATGAGAATCAGGAAGATCAGGAAAAGACAACTTTTTTTGCGGGGATTTCTTTAGAAACAGCCCTGCGTGCTCGGTGGGAGTAAGGAGTGTTCTTTGGGGAGAATCTCCGAGAAGGGGGCATCTCTTATTTTTGAAAATACCCTGTATACCACTCTACAAAGCGGGGGATGCCCTCAGATATTGGGGTTTTTGGGGAATACCCCAGTTTTTTCTGAGCCTTTGCAATATCCGCATAGGTCTCTTTTACATCCCCCGGCTGCATGGGAAGCAGTTCTATGGCAACTTTTTTACCTAAGGCAGTCCCAAGGGTGTTCACAAAATCCATGAGGTTTTCAGCCCTGTGGTTCCCCAAATTAAATATTTCATACTGATCAAGCCCTTCAGTAAAAAGCGCGGCCTCTATACCTGTTATAATATCATCAATATAGGTGAAATCACGTTTCATATCACCGTGATTAAAAACGGGAATAGTCATGTCCGCAAGAATCTTCTTCGTAAAGGTCCAGTAGGCCATGTCGGGGCGTCCCCAGGGGCCATACACGGTAAAAAAGCGCACCCCCACAGTCTGAATATCGTAGAGATGGGAATAGGTATGCGCCATGAGCTCATTTGCTTTTTTGCTTGCAGCATAGAGACTCACCGGAGAGTCTACTGTATCTGATTCTGAAAAAAAAACTTTCCTATTTCCCCCATAAACACTTGAAGACGATGCGTAGACAAGGCGTTTTACTGAGTAGTGGCGACACATCTCAAGAATGTTGAGAAAGCCTGTGAGGTTGGATTGGGCGTAGACATGAGGATTTTCAATCGAGTAGCGAACACCCGCCTGTGCTGCTAAGTTGCACACTACGTCAATCTTAAAACGTTTAAAAAGGCCCTGCAAGGAATTTAGACTTTCAAGGGAGAGGTGTACCCCTTCAAAATGTTCGTGGACCGTGAGTTGTTTCCACCGCTCAACCTTTAGAGATACATCGTAGTAGTCATTAAAATTATCTACTCCTATGACGGAGTACCCCTCACGGAGGAGTCTTTGTGCAAGATGAAAGCCGATGAAGCCGGCTGCTCCGGTTATGAGAATCATACCAGTACCTTTTCTGTTTCCATGGGAGAAGCTCCATGGTATGTCTCTAATATAATATAAGGGGTGAGGGAATAGATTGAGAGGCACGTGATTCGTGTAGGTGAGAGAGCCCATGGAGTTATTGGCAATTGTGGTTATTCTGTACGCGACGACACTTTTTTACCGGCAATACAAAGCGGATACTCTGTAGATTTTATTTATTCTTTCGAATACCGTGCCAGGTATAGTGAGCGATATAGTAGAGGCTCTGTGCCACGGAAATCCCCTCTATGCGCCGGTAAATATACCACTGTCCCCGAAGTTTTTTAAATTTGTTGCGCGACAGGGAGTGTTCTCCAATACGGTACCGTGCAAGATTTGCCGGAACACACCAGGCGTGGTCCACCTCTTTTAGCAGTTTCAGCCAGAGGGCATAATCCTGTCCCCGTCGAAGGAGCGGCATGGAAATGTCCGTAAAGGCGGTTCGATCTATCATCACGGTGAGACAGCCGATGGAGCAGGTCCGTAAGAGATCTCTATGGGAGACTCTTTCAGGAAAGCGCAGATCCCTGGGAAGATCATTTCCCCCATCATCTATCACCGAGTAGTGGGTATAGGTGAAGGCATGACCCTCTTCTTTCATATATGCAAGCTGTTTTTCCAGTTTATCCGGTGTCCAGAGGTCATCGGCATCGAGAAAGGCGATATATCTGCCCCGTGATTTTTTTATGGAGTTGTTTCGTGCCACGGCGGCACCGCTGTTTTTTTCAAGCTGAAAGACCCGGATGCGGGGATCTTTTTTGGCGGCAGCACGGAGAATGTCCATGGTGGTATCCGTGGAGCAGTCATCGGTAATGCAGAGTTCCCAGTTTTGAAACGTCTGAGCCTGTATGGAGGCTATGGTATGGGCCACAACATCGGCGCAATTATAGGCGGGGGTGATTATGGATACGACGGGAGTATTCATGCATCCTCCAGGGGAAGTATGGCCAGAGATCGGCGTCCTGCGTAGGAACAATCCACGGCAATACGATCTCCGGCACGATTCCATCGGGGATGGAGATCGGCCCGGAAGAGCTCCTGAAACCGAAAGGGGGCATAGAGCTTTGCCACGGGGTGTACCGTGGGATCGGGGGCAATGCCAGGCAAATAGAGCAGATGCTGATGCCGTTTTTTGTCCGGGTAGGTATCGGTGACAATACGACCCGTGGGGATATGGCAACAGGGATGCCCATCCACGGCAAGGGCGGGATGAGTGAGGGGAAACTTTTCTGAACCGTCTTTGTGCACTACCCCATAGTAGTCTGTTCCGTTCTTTCCTTCGTAAAAGGCAAGGATACCATGGGAATCAATCCAGCAGAAATGAGAGACCATGGTGCCCGTGTCTGCAGCGGTGAGGGTGTGGGTGGTGAGATTGAGAAAATAGAGACGGGTTTCGTTTCGTTTTCCCCGATGTACCCACCGGTGGAAAAAGGCAACGGTATTGCTGTCGGGGGAAAATTGCGGGTGGGAAACATAGTGATAGGCTCCGTCCATGGAGGCCAAGGGATTTGTTTCGCGCAGTTGCGCTATGGGAACGGTATGGATGGTGTCGGTAAAGCCTTCGTTCGTTCGTGCAAGAATAGAAAACCCACCGGTCTCTTGCGGTACATTCTCATTGCCCTCATCTTCCTGTACCCCTTGATACTCATAGCCGTGAAGTCCCGTTCCAAAACGATAGAAGCTGATGTGGGCAAGGTAGTTTCCACAGGGGCTTATGGCACCCGCCGCAGGACCGAAATCTTTTGCCGCTTCTCCGGCTGAGGCGATATGGTTCAGGCGTGGGGTCTTCTCTGCGCTGAGGTCATTATAAAATACTCCCCCATGAATTGGATCCCATTGCAGCATGGCCCCCTGCTGCCAGTTCCACGCCCGGGTTGTTCCCAGGGGGGTGAAATGACGCAGTTGCACATCATCAAAATAGCCAATTTCCACGGGTACGCCCCGTTTTCGTTCTTTTTCCGTGGCCGGCGCCCTGTGGGCCAGAAGCTTCGTATCATCACTATTCCAGGGGCATTTATCGTGAAAGCCGAAAAAGAATCCCGGCGCACAGGCAGCAACCGCTTCGGTATTAGATTTCTTTCCCGAAGGAAGCACGTGTACCGCCTGATAGGCATTTTTGAGAAACAGCTTCAGGCGGGGATTTCGTTTTACCAGGTTGTATACTCTTTGTACCGGGGTATTCATGAAGCATCCTCCCCGGATAAAATCTCCGTGAGACGAGCAGTCCATGTGTGGTTTTCAAGCACCTTTTTTCGTGCCAGTGAGGCCTGTTCACAGGCCAAATCCCAGTGACTGACTACCCATTCGAGCCCCGTTCTAATTTCATCGGGGGAATCTATCTCAAAAAGCTGTCCCAGTGCCCCCTCTTCCAGAAGTTCCGTGGTCTGTTTTGTCTGTGCCGCCACTATGGGTCGAGCCGCAGCCATATATTCAAAGAGCTTTGTGGGAGACTGGAAACTGTTGAAGGTGCTGGTGGGATAAAAAAGTACATCTGCCTTTACAAGGTGGCGAGGCATATCTGCAAAGTCAATGGGGCCGGCCAGGTGAAGCCAGGGGCGTTTTTCAGCCATGTCGCGTAGCTGTGGCATAAGGGGGCCGTCACCATAGAAAATAAACTCCAGGGGGTGTTTGTCCACAAGGCCGTCCAGGGCTTCTACGGCTGTTTCAAGTCCATACTGCGGCTTCAAAAGTCCCGCATAGACTATCCGCAGGGGCGAGTGTGGTGTGAGAGAGGCTTTTTCTATGAGTTCTTCCGGTATCCGCTCTGGGCTGATACCGTTGGGAACAACCCGGCAGGGGATGGCAAGGGTGTTTTCCACATACTCTCCCAAAAGACGGGATATACATACAACCCGGTGAGCCATACCAAGCATTGGTTTGTCAAAAACACGCAGGATAGGCTTATGTTGCGAGCCCAGGCTGTTTACTTCCAGAATAAGTTTTGTGGTACCAAGGGCTTTTTTAAGGAGGGGAAAAAGAAGGGCGGCACTGGCAGAGTAGCGCATATACACCACATCGGGGGCATGCCGGTCAATCTCTTTTTTCAGGGCGGAGAAAAACCCCGCAAGCCAAAGGAGGCGAGATGCAGGCCCCGTAGTGGTTTTTGGATGGGTAATGACGGCATGGGTATACTCCTCCAGATGGGGGTATGACTCCTCACTCATAAAGAGTACCTCATGTCCCTGTTCTTTCATAGCTGCGAGTATGCCCATACAATGGGCGATATGTCCCCCCACACCGTCATGCTGGGAGAAAAAATGCGGATAGGGTATTGTGTAGAGTATCTTCATGAAAATCCTTTGTGTTTATTGCATAAGAACTGATTGATAGGGAATTATACTATGTGAGCCACTGCGAATATCCAGGAAGGCAAAGAGGGTGAAATAAGAGAGTATAAAAAATAGCAGAATAACCTTCAAATGTCTTTGTATCCTTAAATAACTCAGAACATAGGGAATAAAGAGAGCTTGATAGATAAGAAAATATAGGGGAATGCGGTGGATACCATAATATCTGGACAAAAGGGATTGCAGAATAAATCCATAGACATAGAGATTGTAGAACACCCGACCTCGTGTATTATTCATAATCGATTGAGGTATCACAGAGACAATACCCACCAAAAGGACAGCTTCTCCTAAAAGGCGAGTCCCCCCTCCAACAAACCCTTCACGTGTGAGTATCCTGTAAATAAAACCGGAGTACATTTCCGGTATGAGGTGTTCAAGGACAAGGAGTATTACTGCCATGGAAATAGCCGGAATTGCATAGACAATGAGGCCAGCCCCTGCTGCGCCTACAAGGAGCGGTTTCTTCCAGGGTATATTGGCAATAAAATAAAAGGGAAGCATCAAGATGGCAGAGGCATGAATAGATGCGCCCAGAAGACAGATGCCAAGATATTTAAAAAGGGAACGGGATATGATATACCGTACTCCGTAGAAGGTTATGGCCATGGCCATAACCTGGCGCACCTGATTGGTCTGACGGAAGAAAAAACCCGTGCCAAAGAGGATCACCATGGAGAGGAAAAAATTGCGGCTTTCGTCACTGAGGGTTTTGAGGACGAGGAAATTTGTCACCACGGAACAGACAAAAAAGACTGCCCAAAAATCAAGACCCAGACCAATTACCGCCAGATTTAAAATCTCATAGCCTATCTCTGCGGGAGGAAAATTACTCCCCGAGGCATAGCGTTCAAAATACCGCACATATCCCCTGTAGTCGGTACCCACATTATAACGTAGCCCATATACAAGACTTATGATGATAAAAAAGAAGATCCACGGTTTAAAGATGGTATAGGACGACGGGGGTGCTCCCGGTGTGGAAACACGGGGCACGGCATAGATTCTTAGTGACAAAATCAGGGAGAGGAAAAACAGTCCAAGATAAAATTCCATACTATTTCCCCGTTCCTGGTATTCTACTATTGCTAACAAAAAAAACATGGGTGATGCTCATCGCTTACTCTCCGTGAATTGTTGTGTATTCATCGTGGAGAAACCCAAAAAGCCCCATAACAATACCGACAGCCCACCCCAGTTCGTACACTGCCCGGGCTTGCTGCCCCTTCTTTTGTATGAGCGTAGAAAAAAGGATTCCCCCCACGGCCCGGCCGGTCCAGCAAAAAAATCGGAGAACACATTTTGCCCGCATATACCATGGGTGTTTCCCGGTGAGGATTCCCGTGGCGGATGAAAGAGCCCCGGCGCGGAGGCCCCGTTTGTAGAGCCATTTATAGGTAAGGCGCGATGCCGGCACATGCTCATAGGAGCAGGCCGTGTGAGAATAGACAATGATAAAACCGGCACGATGTACCTGGGCGGCAAAGCGGGAGTCACTTCCGCCGCTTTTTTTCAGGCAAATATCAAAGGGGTATGGAAAATGCTCAAAGACCGTACGGTGAATCAGTACACCGTGGGTGTAGAAGTAAGCTATTTTTGCCCCGTGTACTTCCTTCTTTTGGAAAAAAAACGATTTCTTCCACCACTCAGGAGACCCAGGGGGCAAAACGTATTCCTGGCGATTGTATACCACCTGTGCCGAGGTTTCCTCTGCCGTTTCCACCAAGGAGGCCACCCAGGAAGGAGCCACGGTCTGATCATCGTCAATAAAGGCAAGCCACTTTCCTGAAGTCTCCCGAAGAAAAAGCTCCACTACTTTGTTGCGGGCATAGGGAATACCTTGTTCTTCTTCTGTGCTGTATATTCCCTGTAAAGAGTGTTCTTCCAGTAGGGTGTACACCTGTTTTTCCGTATTGGGATTGCAGGCGTTATCTACAATAATAAGAGAAACAGAAAGCTCTTTTCTATCGAATTGTTGCCGTGCTATACTCTCGACCAACGCAGCAAGACCCCGGGGACGGTTGTAGGTTATTATGCCGATTACAATAGGCGTTCTCATTATGATCGTTCCAATTCCTCACAAATGCTTGCAATCAATTCTTGGCGAAATTTATAGGCGCCGGTCACATGGTAGACAAAACTTTCATCATTTGGCATATCGTGAAATGTTTTTAATTGAACACGTTCATGCGGCGGCAAGTTATCCCCCGGTTTGTTGTTAAAAGTCCCTGGCAATGATTTAAAGGGGATTTTATTCTGTATTTGCAAAAAATATACCAGCGTTTGTTCTGGGTAGTTTGAGAACAGTAGGGTAGAATGTTGTTGTATTTGTTCGGGAGAAAAAGCATTTCTGAATGATTTCGGGTATATTCGTACTCCACCATTCCCATACCATTCGCGTTTGTACTTCTTTCCCGTGGGAAGAGGTATCTTGGCCTTTTTCATACTAAGATAGGAAAGCTTTCCCATACGATCCCCAAAGCGAATAATGTTCTTGGAAAACCGTGACGAATGTAGTATCGGACACTTTCGCAGCAGTGTATGTGTAGCTATGGTACTACAGGATATAAACCAGTGTTCAGCACCTGTTCTCTTTGCACCTAAGGTGTTTTCTGGTATCTGATCAAATAAGTTTGGCGCAGACGGTCTAATACAGCAAGTATCATCTACAATAGCAACTTTGTCGTAATTTTTCAGATAGTGGTACGCAAGAAACGGTTTTAGGGCATACGCTTTTTTATTAGGTCTCCCCGGTGTATCAGGAAGGTCTGGGAAAGGGTATTCTCCTTCACTGGGATATGATGAGCAAAGTATAAAGTCAACATTATTATTGTGTGCATACTTTTTAAATAGGTTACTCGTATATTTTACCCATGGTCGATTTCCTATGGCAGGCATTACTATAGCTGTTTTGTTCATTCAGGTGTCCTTAGATTACACTGCTATCTGATGATTGGAAATATAAATTATGTAATCTTTTATTTCTTATATCTGTAAATTATGGACGGAAAATATATTTCTTCGGAATTAACACATGGAGATGTAATGCCCAAGACGACCGATACGATAGTAAAAAAAATTGCAACTACTTATATGCAAGATCTTGCTCAGTATGGGTATATACTTCCCGGACATAATGGCCCCTATAAAGATCCGGAAACGCCCGTACGAAATACAGCTCACGCTGCGGTGGTATTCCACTATCTTGCTCAGAAAACAGGGGAAGAGAAGTATGCTCACGCCCTTGCACAATGCGGCGAGTATTTGCTCTCCTCTGCGGCCCGGCCCATGGGGCAAACCTTTTTCTGCCGAAAAAATTACAGAAGGATTTTGCAAACGGTCTGATTGGTCAGGCATGGGCCATTGAGGGGCTTCTTGCTGTCTACGAAGAACGTGGCGAAGAAAAATATCTTACCTGCGCAGAGGAAGTGTTTCTGCTTCACCCCTTCAAGAGGGCAAAAAAAGCGTGGCACATAGTAAACGTCGATGGAAGTCATGCAGAGATTGACCCCACCTTTAATCATCAACTTTGGTTTGCCGCAGCGGGGGCTCTAATATGGAAACATTCACAAAACCATGCTATTAAATCGGTCTTAGATCTTTTCTTTGCAAATCTGAGTCGCGCCGTACGCACCTCTTCAACAGGGCGGATTCAGCACTCTTTACACAGGCCTAAATCACTAAAAGAGCGTATTGTCGGAAGCTTAACACTGCTCAAACGTACCAAAGCACGGCTTGTAGCAGGGCAAAGCATGCTCTATAAAGAGCAAGGGTACCACCTCTTTAACCTTTACGCCTTTGCGCTGATCTACTCAAATGGCTTTGACTCACTCCCCTTCTGGGACTCACCGCTATGGAAAAAAGCGCTCTCCTACTCATTTTCGTCAACACTCCTGAGTGATTTGGAGAAGAACAACCACTCAAAAGACGTTACAGCCCTCGGCAGCAAACAGACAGAGCTCTCAGTAAATCGATATGGATACGCCTATAACGCGCCTGGCTTTGAACTCCCTTATATTTACTCTGTGTTCTCCTCCTTTCTTACCTCGAAGGAGAAAGAAATTATGCTAGCAGTACAGAAAAAACAGATCGATTTCACCTATGACAGTGAACAGGGGTGTTTTGGGATAAACACAGAAGATGCAAGAACCCTGACCGCCCGTATCTACGAGCTGACGCGGTATTTATCTTTTGGGTTTGAGCAGAGATCCTAAAAACTTTATTTTGCGTTTGAATAACATCTTTTTTAGATGCTCTCGTACCCCCTTGTCTCGGAGGCAGGAGATTTTTCTGTTTTTATAGGCGGGTACTTCCATCTGTAAGGATATGTCACGACGACGATGTGCATAGGTTTGAATTTTCTTATGGACCTGTTTTTGATTTACACCATGAGTGTATTCGTTATACCCTTCAAGCATGAGTATCATCCTGTCCAAATAGTCCAGCTGTTTTTTGTTGTCTGAGTAGATACGTTGATTCCACGAACCGTGAGTCCCAAGACGTCGTACAGACATAATCTCGTCAAAATAGACTATATCTCCGTGGTAGGCAAGAATGAGCTTTCGCGGCATATCTCCCACGGGTGATATCTGTTGGAAATGGGGGTGAATGTTAAGAAACTTACTGCGAAAAACCATAGATGCCGAAGGCGCAGAGCTGCCACCTTCATAGAAAAAACCGCCCTGAAAGCACTGCATGGTTTTTTATTTTTGGGTGCCGCTATTTCTGTGGACGAGATACGCTTGTTTGTTGAAGAATCGTAAGTGTAGATACGTGCTGCATGAAATGACATACTGCATCGTTCATTCTTTTCCATATAATCAATTTGTCTTTGCAACTTATGCGGAACAGTCCAGAAATCATCTCCTTCGCAGATAGCAATATACTTCCCCTGCGCCCGATTATAATTATTTCCTCCCAGAGGCTTCCCTTGAGACTTCTGATTTTCAGTCTGATAAATCGGTTTAATCAGTGCTGGATATGCCATTTCATATTCCCGAATAATATCTGCGGTTTTATCAGTGGAGGCATCATCATGAATCAATATTTCAAAGGGAAAGTCCGTTTCTTGAATAAGAAACCCTTCCAAGGCATCTTCAATATAGGGTTCATGATTATAGGTGATACAGCAGATGCTTACCACGGGGGTGGTTTCCTTCCAGGTACGCATGATCTCTTCTTCACTTCGCAGATGTTCTCGCATGAGTATTCCTTGTCGAATCTTTTCTTTAATGTGTTTTTTCATGGGTAAAATATACTTTTTCAAGCACGGAATGCGTTCATCAAAGAAAAAGGCTGGGCCGAAGCCCTGCCATAGCGGTTACTCGTGAGAGTCATTTTCCTGTCGTGTTAAACGTGCCCGCACCCGCCGCACCAGGGGAGAAAGCTCAGACACCAGACTTTTATAGGTCTCTTCATACTCCTCAGGAGCCAGATCGGCAAAGTCCTGCACGTGATTAAAGATCATTTTGA
>NZ_ASJR01000021.1 GCF_000474745.1 Chitinivibrio alkaliphilus ACht1
ACGCACGTCAATCTCAATTTTTTGATTGATCTCAAGGGGTGGATTGCCCACGGGGTCTTGAATACCAGAATCGTGAATGAAGTGGATCCAGTCACCGTAGTCAATGATGTCTCGATCTACCATAGCACCATAGCGGGTGTTTTCCACATGAGAGAATTCTTCCACGGCAAGTGCCTTCTGCGGGCCGTCTTCAGCGCCCTTGTAGATGTAAAAATAGGTTCCTTCCGAAGAAATATCATCGGCAAGAGCCTCGCTGACATCAAAAAACAGCGTATCGCGATCACGATCTTCATCTTCCTGCAGACACATGACGCCTGTAAGGGCCGGGCCAACACGGTCGGCCAAAGCTATGGTCAGTGTATGGGGATCTGTATCATCTCGATCAAAGAGTATTCTCATGGTTCCCTCTTTGGCTCCACCATAATCACGTTCGTCCACGGTAATATGCACGGTGTCGTTATCTTCACTAATACGCTGGACTTCCCACGAAGACTCCTTAAGGATTCTCTCATCACTTCTATCAATAGTATAGGATACTTCTTGGATATGCTCATCCGTGAAAGGATTGTCCCCTGTGGATGAAATAATAAAGGTGGCGGAGAACCGATCTCCCCGTCCGTCGCCTTCTGTATCAATAATTGCACCATGGCCGGGGGTGGGTTCATTATCTCCTTGGCGGCGGAGCGGGACCCAGCGATTATTCTCCGCAGCAGAATTTCCTACAGCATCTTCTACGGCACCTCCGGGGATAATCCGTACAGAGTCGTACGCGGCAAGATCATTGGAGAAACGAAATGTATAGATTTCATTATCCGAAGATATCGCTTTGGTTTCAAGAGGATGGATATTGTCTTCACTGTCCATAAACTCCAAGTGGGAAACTCCTGCATTGAGTTCAGTGAGAGCCTCGGTGAAGGAAAGCACGAAGTCACCATACTCAATAAAATAGGTTGGAAGGGGGATATTCTCTCCCTTGGAAACGGCTGGTCCCACGCGGTCCTCTATGTCCTCTTCAAGAGACGCCCATTCGTCCGTGGCAGGGTTATAAAAAGAGAGGGTTCCCGTTCCCTGTGCATCACCGGGATAGTCAACAGATACTGTAAGGGTAACAATCTCTTCATCTGTATCAATATGGGTATTTTCATCGGGAGACATCGTTACAGAGGTTTCCCCAATGGTGTAGGAGATTTCATTGATATGTTCCTCTGTAAAAGGGTCTTCGCCAAAGGGGGCGATGGAGAAACGCATGATGAGTTCATCTCCTCGACCATCTCCCTCCGTATTTTGCAGGAAAAACTCTGGGTGTTGCGGTTCATTGCCACCTGCATAGGGTACCCATTGAGTGTGCTTGGCCGGTGGATTTCCCACGAGGTCACGTACTGGACCAGCGGGATTCAGTCGTACAAAATTGTACTCTGCCAACAGGCCCGCGGGAAAAGAAAAGGAGAACCGGTTTGCCTCTGCATCATAGGATACATCTTTTGTTTCCACAACTCTTTCCGTGCCCGAAGCGTCTCGAAGAGCAAGATGAGGTGCTGATGAAACAAGCTCCTCCACGGGTTCAGAGAGGGTGATATGCAACATATCATCGGCACCGTTTTCTCCGGGGATGTACTCCGGCATGGGTTCAGTTGATACGGCAGGTCCGACTCGGTCGAGCACGTCGCCATGGAGTGTCTTCAGCATCTCATCAACCCACGTAGGATCCTCTCGTGATGGAAACTCTATTTCAATTTCGCCTGTACCATATCCCTCAGTGAGGTCGGGGTTTGCCACGCTAATCCACGTATCTCCAGCGTGAATATCTGTGTGTTCATCTACTACATAGAGATTGTCACTGGAGGGCCAAGAGTATTCAAAGCGAATAAAGTCCGTAGGGGAAAAGACCGCATCATCTTCGGAGTCTGGCGGAATTAGAGATACATGGAGTGAGTCGGCTATACCGTCACCGGCTGCGTCGTATACCGCTGCGGTATCGATGCGAGGGTAGACAATACCTGGAATGTCAAATCGTTGTACCACGGAGTTTCGGTTACGATCGCTCACGCGAAGCCAACCATGCCCAGGGCCATCTCCGAAAATTTCTTGATACGCTTCCTTCGGTACGGTAATACCGTATCGTCCACTGTTTGAGAGATGGGGTTCTTCTGAATTATCGTCCCAGGTCTCAACCACATAGCCGGTGTTCCAGCTTTCCCAATACTTATCAAGGGTCCATTCAATCACCCGACCGCGCTCACTATTATCAAAAAAACTCATTGTCTTCTGCGGTTACTTCTATGGAGAAATTCCGATCGCTGTCAAAGGTTACGGAGGTCTCGTCGATAATCATGGTAGGGTAGATGGTATCTCGAACATCCACTCCCTCCACTCGGTCATATTCGGAATGCTTTTCAATCCATGACATAAATTCAGAATATACTGGAACGGGGATATCAAGATTGAGGTAGTATTTTGCCACACGCATCAAGGTAATCCAGTCGTAGCGCAGGGAGATATACTCTGTGCCTTCCGTGGAAGGGGCTTGACCTTTCATCTTGTCAAAGGCGGTGTTGAGGCTGTTCCAAATTTGCACCCGCTGGCTCTCTGAGAGGCGAAAATGCCAGAGCAAGCCCTGCTTTCCGAGTTCCCCCGCCTCAGCCAATTCAATGGATGTGCCCAGGGAGTTTCCTTCTTCGTCAACATTCATACCAAAATAAAACTCTGCTACCATCTCTTTTGAAATGTGGTCATCATATACCTCAGCGGTTTGTGGCCCCTCTGGGTTGAGAACGGACTGCTCATTTGCTTCTACTAATTTTGGCAATGCTTGATACACCCGAGCGACGTAGCCGTTGTTAGGTACTCGGTCAAATACGTCAGGATCGTTTATGAGAGCATCGCGATCCCCCTCGTGGAAATCGTAGAAGAGTTGTTCGTGGCCAATGCCCCAGCCACCGTTCCAAGATGCCATAAACAGTTTGGCAGCAAACTCTTGATCAGCCATGAGTGGGGCAATGGTTCTGTAGTCAAAGGAGGTGGAGTTGTAAAATAGGTTGAACCCATACCACATATAAAGGGAGTTTATTAACCCCGTATTTGCCATGGTTGCATTATTTCCCCCGCAGAAGCCGTATTCACGTCCATCTGTATTAGAGCCGGGGGTCATAAAATATTTCGTGAAGCGTTCGCCCTCTTCTGTATATGGGAAAAACTTGGGAAAGGATTGTACGGCATAGGCATCATAACTCGATTCGATATAGTGCATCGTTCCAATTTCTTGGGTTGCATTCCACCCCGTTGGTCCCTCGGGAGTATTGGGGTTTGAATAAAACAGCCCCTGTGAGTTATAGTCACTATCTGGATTGGTATTATCGTAATCGGGCTTCATAATTTCTAGTGCTGCCATTGATTCGTGCGTTCCAATAGCATCCATGAGCTGCATGTCAATATTCATATACTCCTGAACCATTGCAAGTGACATTGCATACATGGGGCCTTTTCCAGCGGGAGTCCATTGTCCCATCATATCGGGGCGGTACTTGGTGTCATACCCATTCATGCGAATGTAGACATCGTCGGGAAGAAAGTTGATTTGCAGCTGCGTTACGGGAACTGGATTCAGTGAGTCTTGCGTCATCCATGTGTCGATAAAACCACCGGAATAGGGGCCGCCACGCTTCCCCATCCAGTTGGGTACATAGTGATCAGGATTATAGTACTCGGGATTTTCCAGATAGCGGTAGAGGGTATCAACGCGAATCCCCGGGTGGTCTATATATCCATAGTCATTCCCAAAGGTCCCCGTTTTTATGAGATATTGAAAGGGCTGCACCGGTTCCCAGTTATTCTCCGGGGTATCCCAAATGTTTAAGGGGAGAGTTACTCCTGCTCCAGGGTCCATCACTTTTAGCATGGATTCATTCCACCCAGAACCACGGTGGTCGGATATTAAAATTGTCCACCGATCTTCGCCATAGCCATCATCAACATTTACAACACTTTGCAGTATTTCGCCACCTTGATATGCACGTTCCATTCGCCCGGTAAAGTTGGGCCAGGTTGCCCGAAACCCATCTACTTGCCAGGAAACGCCGGTTTCGTTGGTAACTCTGAGCTCTCTTACCATGGGATCCCAAGGATTAGGGTTTTGTCCTTCCCATGGTGGGTCAACCGGTTCAATACGTATGCCGCCGTCGAAGTCATCGGCGTAGAGAGATGGTGAAACAAGGTTGAAAGAGATTAGGACGCAGGTGATCATCCTCAATGTGCCGACACACAATTTATGCATGGTAAACTCCTTTGTAAACAGCTGATATACGCTCCCGCGGGCGTATCTACAATATAACCAGAATTAAAGTGTACTGGGTAAGATTCTGTATCCTGTTCATTTTTTTCGTAATAAAGAAGATGGCATTTTCTGCGCATTTTCTTTGTATTATTAATAATAGCTATGCGTGGGAAACAAGTTGTCTTGTGTTACCCTCTTTCGTTCGCATATGTATAGTTGATATTTTATTATTTTATTTACAAAAATTGAAATATGGACAACGAAAAGACAGGTCTTTTTTTCCGCGAATAACCATTTTATTTGCAAAAAAGAGTGGCTCCACGGTGGGGGGAAGGCTTCATATTTCTTCTGATAGCTGAGGTACAAGAGGGTGCTTCTGTGCGAAGAAGGTGGGCAAGAGTGGGGAGATGTATATGAGGAGATATAAGAGTTGAGAAGAGGCCCTTTGCATTAGAGATATTCCTTGGTGGAGAGCTTATTGCGACTAAATCAAAATGGGACATACAGAGAAAATGATGAAGGCCCTCATCCGGGAATTTTTTCAGGTTTATTTTTTCCTTGTTTAAAAAATAGCAGCAATTTGTATTAGCATATGCTTAATTAAAATAGGGTGTATGTGTGGAAAAGGGTGTTGTCAAAGTATGCAGGGCGCTGGGGGACAAAAACAGGTTCGCCATTGTATCCTTTCTTTTGGAGTCTCCCTATTGTATCAGAGCTCTTTCAAAAAAGATTGGCATATCAGAATCAGCAATCTCCCAGCATGTACGGATCCTCAAAGAGCTTGATATTCTTTCGGGGGAAAAGCGGGGATATTATATGCATTATAGTGTAAACCGTCCGCTCCTTCGTCGTACAGGAATGACAATGGTTCATATGTCTGAGCAGGAAAAGTGCACTTGTCCTTCGCAAAAGGGTTGTCGCAGGAATGGCCGAAGGAGTACAGAAGAAACAGGGGAGAGTACTTGAGCATTATAGAAGTGGCCGGATTGACGAAGTGCTTTGATGATATCACTGCTGTAAACAAGGCCTCTTTTTCTGTGAAGAGAGGAGAGGTCTTCGGATTTCTGGGGCCAAATGGTGCAGGAAAAACAACCACAATCTCTATGCTTACGGGGCTTGCCCGGCCGACTGCTGGTTCCATACGGATTGCCGGATATGACGGTATCTCAGATATTAAAAAGGCTCATTCCCATATTGGTGTTGTTCCCGATGAGAGTAATCTCTATCCTGAAATGAGCGGGTATGAGAATCTTGTGTTTTGTGCTTCCCTCTATGGGATGTGTTGTTCAGAGGCCCAGGAGCGGGCCCGTCTGCTCCTTGATGAATTTGGCCTTATATCAGCAAAGGACCGCTCTTTTGGTGTCTATTCAAAGGGTATGAAGCGTCGTTTAACTATTGCAGCGGGAATAATCCACAATCCCCGTATACTTTTTCTTGACGAACCAACCACCGGAATAGATGTTGTGAGCGCACGACACATACGCCGGTTGATAGAGAAACTGCATCATCAGAAAACCACCATATTTCTTACCACGCATTATATTGAGGATGCACAGCGGCTCTGCAATCGTATTGCCTTTATTGCAGAGGGGCGTATACTTGCCTTGGACACGGTGGAAAATCTTCTTGATGCTTTTGAAAAAAACATTGTGTTGCCTGTAGGACCGACGGTATTTCTTTTGCGGATGCGCAGGCCCTTGAAAAGGAGCTCCCCAATATGTCAGTCCGGTTTATTTCAGAAAAAAAGATACAGGTTACTACAGAAAAAGAGACTGATCTTTTCCCCCTTATGTCGTTTTTTAAAAAACGGAATCTCCCCCTCTATGAGGCGGCTGTTATACGTCCGGTTCTGGAAGATGTCTTTCTCCATTTTACCGAAGGGCAAGAAAGGAGCAGTGTGTGAAATCTTTGAGGATATTTGGGAGTATATTACAAAAAGATATGAAGAATTATTATCTTAAACCACCCAATATCAGCTGGGGATTTATTTTTCCCGTCTCATGGGAGGTACTGTTTTTTATACGTTCTCCCCATGATGATATTGCAATTATTGATATCCTTCCTGGGCTTATGGCACTCTCCGTCCTTTTCGGATCTACCTCTATGCTGGCAATCACCATAACCTTTGAGAGGAAATGTCGTTCCTTTGAACGTCTTCTCATTGCACCGATCAGTCTCAATACCCTTATGATGGCAAAGACCTCCGGTGCTATTATATTTGGCGGAATAAATGCCTGCATACCCCTTCTTATGGCGTCATTTATTATTGATATTCCCGCAATACACTGGATATATACCGTGACGGCCATATTCTTTATTGCCTGTACTTCAACATTTCTTGGCCTTTTTATTGCGGTTTCCGTGAGTGAGGTCTTTGAAGCACAGACCTTTTCCAACTTTTTCCGTTTTCCCATGATATTTTTGTGCGGTCTTTTTCTTCCCATTGAAAGTCTACCGGCATTTCTTCGCCCTCTTTCCTATATGCTTCCCCTGACCTACGGAATTGATCTTCTGCGCGGAGGTGTTGTTCAGGAATGGACTATCAATGCCGGGGTAAGTATCATGGTTCTTTTGGTTTTCTCCCTTCTTCTTTTTATGCTAAGCATTCACAATATTAGTAAAAAATGGATACAATGAGTATGCGTACCATGTAAAAGTTGCGGTACTATCCTGCCATAATAATAATAAATCAAAATGGGACATACAGCACGGGGGAGCGGGAAATTATTTTATGCCATACTTTAAATAAAAGGAGCTTTCATGAGTAAGAGCTATGATATTGCCGTTCTCCCCGGTGATGGAACCGGGCCGGAGGTTGTTGCAGAGGGGATTAAGGTTCTTGATGCAGTATCTGCAAAATTTGACATTTCTCTCAACTACCAGGAGTTTGATTTTGGTGGTGAGCGGTATCTCAAAACAGGAGAGACTCTTCCTGACAGCGCTCTTGAAGAGTTTAAAAAGTTTGATTCCATTTATCTTGGCGCCATTGGGCATCCTGATGTAAAGCCGGGTATTCTGGAAGTGGGCATCCTTTTGAAAGCTCGATTTGCCCTTGATCAATACATTAATCTTCGTCCCGTGAAGCTCTACCCGAATGTGGAGACTCCCCTAAAAGATAAAAAGCCTGAAGATATTGATTATGTAATTGTTCGGGAAAATACCGGTGGTATTTATACTGGTATGGGTGGTGTTACCATGAAAGGTACTCCCCACGAGAATGCAACCCAGATAATGTCGTACTCGCGGTATGTGGTTGATCGTTGTCTCAAGTATGCCTATGATCTTACGCGGAAGCGTAATAAGGGCAAACAGCTGACTCTCGTAAATAAAAATAATGTGCTTACCCATGTGGGAGATCTCTGGGTGCGTGCCTTTGAAGAGATGGGAGATGCTGAATACACCGATATTAAGCAGGATTACAACCACGTTGATGCTGCTACCATGTGGATGGTGAAATCTCCTGAGTTTTATGATGTTATGGTTACTACCAATATTTTTGGTGATATTATTACCGATCTTGGTGCCATGACGCAGGGGGGTATGGGGATTGCCGCCGGTGGTAATATTAACCCCGATGGTGTTTCTATGTTTGAGCCCATTGGTGGGTCTGCTCCCAAATATACCGGAAAAAACATTATTAACCCCTTTGCGGCAATCTGTGCTGCGGGAATGATGCTTGACACCCTTGGTGAAGAAGCTGCGGCAAAAGCTGTAGATACCGCTGTATATGATGCTCTTGCATCGGGAAAAATCCAGTCTATGTCTGCAGGACGTATGGGTATGTCAACTTCAGAAGTGGGCGACTTTGTAGCGTCTCTTATTTAAGATGCAGTTTTATTTTGTCTTTGGGCTCCTGTGATAGGAGCCCTTTTTTATATATTGGAGATATGTGAAATATTATCTTGCTCCCATGGTTGGCCTTACACATTCTGCCTTTCGTCGTTTAATAGCGGAGTATAACAGTGGTGAGGTTATTTTATATACGGAGATGCTTTCTCCCCGGGCGTTGCTCCACCATAATGTCGAAAAAAGTCCCTATACAAAACGAGTTGGAAAAGATGTTCCCTGTATCTATCAACTTATGCTTCGTGAAGATGAGTTGGATCTTGTTTTGCCGCTCGTGGAAAAATTGCGTCCCCTTAAGCCCTACGGCATCGATATTAATCTTGGATGTCCAGCTCCCAAGGCTCGACGAAAAAAAACCGGCTCTCGCCTCTTTGAAGATTTAGGAGCCGTTGAACGATGTGTTGCAGCCGTACAACAGGCATGGTCTGGGAGAATTTCCTTGAAATGTCGTTTAGGGGTGAATCGGCCCGGATGGGAGGAGCATTTTACCTCCTTTCTCGATACAGCACAGGGGTGGGGGATAGACAGTATCACCCTACATCCACGGTTTCGAGAAGATAAGCGAACGCGTCCAGTAAAAGAAAAATATTACACCCAATTTTTCGCAGATCGTTCATTCTTTCTCATAGGCAACGGGAATATTACGGATACAACAGATCTTTCCCACGCACAATATGCGCACCTAAATGGTGTCATGATTGGCCGTGCAGCCGTATGTCGTCCCTGGGTTTTTTCTCTTTTAGACAAAGCAGAGGTATCCTCACCCGAGGCAGCTCTTTTTTGCGATGTGTGGGAGCGGTTTTTCCGGTATGTGCGCGAAGATTTTCATGATTCACAGGGATTGGGACGGATGAAGATTTTTACGCGCTATTTTGCACAGAACTTCCGTTTTGGACACACCCTTTATGGAAAGGCCATGGGAAGCACATCCATGGACGAGCTGTACCACGTCTGTATGGCCTTTCTTGAAAAAGAACCACCGCGTGTGCAGAAGCTTCGTATCCTTGAACAGTAGCTCTTATTTGCCCTTGATACGTTCTACAATGGGAGTCGCCTCTTCTGGGTTTTCCCGGTACTTTTTCGGTGAGAGCCCCGTATACTGCTTGAAGGTTCTGTTGAAGTGAGGAATATTGTTGTATCCAACAGAGTGTGCAATACTTACAATCTGGTGTTCTGTTTCAAGAAGTAAGCGTTTTGCCTCAGTGATACGAACCATATTAAGATACTGTTTGAAATTCATGGAGTATTTTTTCTTTAAGAGCGCCGGAATTTTTGATGTGGAAACACCAGCTTCACGGGCTAGTTTTTCAACATTGAAATCAGCATTGGCATAATTTTTTGAGATTTGCTCCGTAATGCGTCGAACATCGTCTTCCTGTTCGTCTTTCATCTCAATTTTATCGTAGGATATAATAATTTTTTCGTCATCTCCAACGCTGCTACTCACCCGTAATATACGGGCAAGAATGCCTTGTTGTATAAGGAAGAACAGGACAAAGTAGATAATATTTGCGATGATAATTATCTGTATCGCCTGAGAAATGTCCTTTGTGAAGCTAATTTGCCGAATAGTAACAGTGACAGGGGCTTCTGTGAGGTTATAGTTTCCGTTGGTAAAATCAAACTGAAAGACCTGACTACGGTTCATGTCAAGGCTGCCATGAATTTGCTGGGCACTTTTCCACCAGTCAGGGACAACAAACCGATCAAGATCTAGGGTAGTGCGTATTTTTCCATCGGTTGTAAATATTTCCTTACGAAAGGGAGCGTAGGTCGCACTGATTCCTTCGCGAGTAAAGTCTTCGATAAATGTTTTGACATAAAAAAAGAGGGTGCGTTCATTCTCAATTTCAGCATCCAAGTGTACGTGGGTGTAGTCTGATATGTCAAAGTGTACCTCGGGCCGTTCCTGCGGTTTTGCGATGTACACCCCTGCATACTTGTCAGGGTGGTCACTTTCTTCAAGGGAGAATTCCCATGTGAGTTGTGTGCTGTCAAAATCAGTGATTATTGCCAAGGAGTTTCCGCCGTCAGCAAGGTCTGAGTATGTGCCCGTAGAAAGAGTTGTGTCAACGGCTCCGGCATAAGATGGGAGGATGTATTTCTGGGGTGTATGAATAATGAAGATACCCAAGAGCGAAAGAAGTATCGGCGCAGTTATAAATCCCCACAGATACGTATTCACGAAAGGCATTTTTTTTCTGACATTTTCCACCTGTTTTGTTAGCTTACGAGTAGAACATACCCCCTTAATATAATTTTGGACTATCTACTTCAACCATACTATTTTAAAAAGTAAGTGTTTTTACAATTTTGACAAAAACTGTTTTTCAAGGGCTTATAGCCTTCGTAGAGATGACGTAACATATTAATTAGTATTGAGTACTTTTTTCAAAAGTTTTTTCTCATGCATGGTGGTATATTACAGTGAGACAGATAGTACATTTTCCAAATGAAGGAGTTATACATGAAGAGAGTTACAGGTGCGGCGTTTTGCCTTGTGTGCATTCTTGTATCGGGCATTACCGCTTCAGACATCTACGTTCGGGCGAATGAGGTAGGGTACCTTCAAGGAGCACGTAAGCGGGCTGTTGTTGCGTCACAGGAAGATCTTACGGGATCGTCGTGGCAGATTGTCTCGGAAGACGGGGCGGTTCTTCTGACGGGAGAACTTGAAAGTCGGGTTCATGGAAAGGGGGCACATTCACCCTTTGCATACAATCATGAAGTGCTGTTTTGTGATGTCACAGAGGCGGGGACTCATACCTTTGTCTTAGAGGATGGTGCTGTAGAAAAGGAGCTTACCGTATCGAGTGACCCTTACAGTAGCGTTGTAAACTCTCTCTTACGCTGGATGAAAGTACAGAGAAGTGGTACTGAGGAAACCCTTGATCGCGAAGTGGGGCATTTGGGCGATTCTGCCGTGTTTGTATTTCGCCAAAAAGATCTGGACAAAACCAGCGAGTGGGAAAATTGGGTTGAAGATGAGGAGAGCAAACAGGTTGATATGAAGGGTGGATGGTATACCACCGGTGGTGATTTTAGAAAGTTTACGAATATCACAGCGTATACAACATACTATCTGTTAAAATCATACGAGAAAAATCCTTCTTTATTTGACAATGCCGACGGGTTTCTCGGGTCTATTCTTGATGAGGCGCGATGGGGGTTGCAATATCTTTTAAAAACCATGCCGGATGATGAGGATTTCATTATTCAGGTTGGTGGGTTTAGTCATCGTGGAACGCGACTGCCTCAGGATGATCGCTACGATGGACGTCGCAACGCCTACTCAGCCTTCTCACCTCCTGATATGGCCTCAACCAGTGCGGCTCTTGCCCTAGGTGCTTCTGTTTTTGCTGAAATCGATCCTGATTTTGCCCAGGAGTGTAAGGAGTCTGCGCAAGCGATATATGCTCGGGCTCTTGAAGATGATGCGCAAAATGCGTGGATGGAGCGTGGCTATGCTCTATATAAAGATGATACAGAGGGTGATAACTTTCTTATTGCTTCCATGGAGCTGTACAATCTCACCGGCGATGCTTCATATCTGGAACGTGCGAAAGCCTATTCAGATGATATTCAAAGTGCGTGGTGGAACTCCTGGACCGCTCAAAACATGATGGGACATTCCCTTATTGTGGATGAACACGAGCCTGCCAAGGAGTATTTCATGGCAGACATCAATCATTTTTATTCCAATGCACAGAATAATGTGTGGGGCTTTCCCATGGATTATGGAAATGGTAACCTCTACTCCTCAAAACAGATTGCCACGGCAGGGCTGCGTTATTATCAGCTTACTGGAGAGAATAAATTTGAAGAGCTTATTACAGATGTTTTAAACTATGTACACGGGCTTAATAATTGGGGACTCTCCTTTATTGCCTTGGAAGAGTTGGGTGACCACTCCGTGCAGAATATGAATGTCTTTGTCTATCGTCTCCAGACACATCTTTTCCCCGAAGGTGTTCCTGTGTTAGGCCCCAGTGGTACTGATGAGCACGCCTCTGGAAGTGTATGGATTCTTGATGACCTAACCACAAATTTCTGTCATCCCTACAATACAGATGGGGTTGTGTTTTACGATCACATGGACGATTACATGTCTACGGGGGCTCGTATAGACGGAGCTGCCGATGCGATCTATTTGCTGACCCTTGTAACCACCCTCATGGCTGAGTAACCAGAAAGGATACCCCTATGAAACAATTTATGACAGCTTTTAGCATACTTTTTCTCTGTGCAGCAACGGTCTTTTCAAAGGCCTATATACGATATAATTACATTGGCTACAATCCCTCGCGGGAAAAACGCATTGTCGTCATGGCCGAAGAAGGTATTGATGGAACTCAATGGACGCTTCGTGACAACGAAACCGGAGAAGAAGTTCTGTCTGGAAACATCGGAGCATCTGTGTATGAACGAGGTGATCATCTTCCCTTCGATTACAATTATGTCTTTGATATTACAGAGCTTCGTGAAGTTGGGGAATATACGCTCTCCCTGGCTGGAGATATTGCAGAGCCGGCAAATATTGTGATACATCAGGATCCGTATGGTGACCTTATTTCAAAGCCCTTGCGATGGCTTCGTGAGGCACGATGTGGCTCTGATGCAGTAGAAGATCGCGAAATCTGTCACTTAGGCGATAAAAAGGCGGAGGTTTTCCGTCGTGCCGATCCACATGATAATGGTAGCTGGGGGCCCTTGGATGAGCCAAAATATTTTGATGGTCATGGTGGGTGGCATGATGCGGGGGATTACTTAAAGTTCAGTCTTACCTGCGCCTACACAACCTACTACATCCTGCGCGCCTATGATATCAATCCCAGCATTTTTGATACGCTCTACAACAATGATGATGGGCAGAATGAGCTGAATGATCTTTTGGATGAGGCTCAGTGGGGGCTTGATTTCCTTATGCGAACCATGCCGGATACTAATGAATTCATGATTATGATTGGGCACAATGAGGATCACCACGTTGGGTATCGTCTCCCTCAAGATGATCATTTAGACGGAGAGCGTCCGTTCCTCTCTGCCCTTTCCATACCCCAAATGGGCTACACCGCTGCTGCTCTTGCCTTGGGTGCAACAATCTTTGAAGAGCTGGGACGGGAGGAACAGGCCCAAGAGTATTTCGAAAAGGCGCAATTAATTTATCGTCGAGCTCTCTCTGATGATGCGGAAGCAACGGCATGGCTAGATGATGATGCGAACCCTTTTTACCGTGATGATACGAATTTTGACAATCTGCAGCTGGCAGCAGGAGAATTGTACCGTTTCTCCGGCGATCCTTCGTATTTAGAGGATGCGCAAGAGTTTGCTGATCTGGCTCGCGGTGCTGGATGGAAAGCGTGGACGGCGGTTAATATGACTGCTCATATGAATATTATGGATGACTATCCTGTCGCACAAAATTATCTCTATCTTGACCTTGATCAGTTTCTTGACAACTCACGGGCTGCAGGAAATATCTGGGGTATCCCCATGCGGTATGTATGGGCGGGACTCTACTCATACATTGGGGTCGGTGCCACTGCCGCTGAGTATGAACTTCTCACGGGAAATACGGGGTATCATTCTTTGGCGCGTAATATGACGGATTACCTCTTAGGCTATAACAATTGGGGTATCTGCTTTATTGCTATTGAAGATATGGAAAATACCATTACCGAGCCAAACTCGCAAATTTACATGCTCCAGGCTGATAAGTTCCCTGAGGGAGCTATTGCAGAGGGGCCCGGTGATCGTGAATCATGGGAGTACTACTCTACGTACTTCGGTTTTGATATGCACGCAGAGTGGACCCATAAGTTTAATACTGAAGCTGGCGTATTTTATGACAATCGTAAAGATTTCATGTGTATGGAAACAACCGTTGTTGGTATGTCCGATGGGATATATCTTCTTGCGGTTGCCTCAAAGCTTTTCAATAATTAAGAGGTTTCGTATTCTCTGAAACAAGAGCTCTCCTTCGGGAGGGCTCTTGTTGTATCCGGGGCGTGATCACTACGAGCTATACGGAGTGATATCCACACCAGTCAAGGGGAGTTCCATAGGTTTTATGTTGTGTGCATCGTCGTATATATTCATGAAGGGCCAGATCATCCGGCGTCTTGGAGAGAAGTTGGGTGAATTTCTCTATGGCTCCATTCCAATCTCGTTGCCGATACCGGCCTACCGCTTCAGTAAAAAGTGGCGTATGGATATAGCGAGGGTCTTTGGTTGTAGAAAAAACTTGATACATATGTATGGGCTCTGCAATATGGGGAAAGACGAGGGTGTCAAGGTGTCTGCAGAGGGGAGGCGTATGCTGGTTTTGAATGGTTTCGGTTATCACTGTTTCTGCGCCATATATACGGGAAAGTTCTTCTATCTTTTGGGCTATTTCTACCGTGGAAGAACAGAGGAGTATATCCATACGTTCCTTATATCCAACGGGGCCAAGGGTGACCGTTCCGCCATGAATACCAATGGAATGTGAAAGGCGGATGTCCTTGAATAAAAATGTGGTAAGTTCCCGGTGTAAAGCATCTGCTGCATCAAGGACGCAGGGATTATAGGCTTCAAAAAAAATAATAATACCATCTCCAAGGTAGGAGGTGATTACACCACCAAAGCGTTCTATAACAGGACCTATTTTGCTATGATAGGCGTTAATCAGACTGAAAATGTCTTCGGGCGAGAGGGATTCAGATATGGCGGTAAAGGAGTGGATGTCAATAGTCATAATGGTAAGTTGCTTTGATATCTGGTCACCAATACGAATAGAGCTAATCTCATGTTTGTTCATGAGCGAAATAACATCCTGAGGAATAAAGCGGTGAAGTGACTGGTTGATCTCTTTCATTTCTATCGCCAAGGATTGTTGGTGGTTTCTGGCATAGGAAAAGTCTCGTGAGAGAATAATTGCTTGAATAAAGACCATTCCCGCCATACCATAGGGAAACATATGGCGTGCATGAATAAGGTCGTAAGCGAAGATGTCGTGGGTGATGGAAAGCACAATTAGACTGTTTGAGAGAAAAAGCAGTAGTGCCCCTCCTTGCCGTTTTATCAAAATATGAACAGTGAAAAAAAGAATATAGAGAAATACAAATATCAGGACGGTGTTATAGAGAGGCATGAGTTCACTGTAAATACGTGGTGAAACAAAAAGGGTCGCTATGAGAAATAGCAGAGAGATTGCCAAACAGATATGACTGACTGCTTTGGAAAAGAACCCTGGATAGAGGCTGCGGAGATACACACACCAGAGGGCAATTGAAAAGTAGACTGATCCATACTCGAGGCGAAGCAGTATTTCCCGTGAAAAGAATGGTATATCTGCTAAGAGCCTGTTTCCCGTAAGGCCTACCCTGAACGCTGCTCCAATACAGAGAAGCGAGAAGTAGATGCGGTATTTGACATTATCTCTATTTGGATCAAGGTAATGGAGCATCAAGAAAATTAAGGCAAGGGTGAGTATCGCAGAAAAGAAGGCGACTTCTCGTCCGCGGGACCACGTTTCAAGGTCGCTTAAAACATTCAAGGAGCCAATAAAAAAACTTCTCCACGGGCCGCCACGGCGGTTGTGGAAATTAGAAAAATGTACAAGAATGCGCAAGGTGTCGCCCGTTGTTTGTATGGGAACTATGATGGATGTTTCTTTGGTTGCCTCTGTTTCCAAAGGAGTGTTGCCCAAGATGCCATTTTTGTAGATCTTTTCGCCATTTACAAAGATGGTAAATGCTTGATGCATGGGAAGCACTTCAAGCCCAAGCATACATTCATGCTTAGGACAGATATATACCGTTTTAAAAAAGGTTCCAAAGCCATATCTTTCGGGCAGAACTTCACTTCGATAAAATGGCGCGGGGACTCTGTAGGGGACCCCTTCGTTCTTTGGCACTTCTTCCTCTGTGAGAAAGGTGTTTGGGAAGAATTGCCATGTGCCTGAAAGCTCGTAGGGGGTAGCCATGTCGTGCTGGCGTAAATCCACAGAATAGTTCTCATAGGGAGATGCCTGCACAAGTATTGTGCATAGAAAAAGGAGAAGAATGGGTGATAAAAGAGGCATATTCAGTCCAAGGCCGCACATGTTTTTCTGTGTAAAATTGTATAATTTTGCGCATGAAGCGCAAGGGAAATGTCTGTTTAGATGTTTTTTGTGGTCGCCTGTCTTGAGGGACCTTTCAGGGCGGAGTTGCATCGCTCAATATACATGTTGATCACGGGATCTTCCGGTGTTTGCTCACGTATATGCAGAAATTTTGTAAGAGCATGGGTGTATTTTTCCTGCAGAAACGATTCTAAGGCGGTATAGAAGAGATCAATGGTTGCACATTTCATGGTGAATTCACGTTCTCTGAGGCCATCGAGCACTTCGTACACGGTAATGGGAAAGTTTTTTCCCTTTACTCGCACGCTATCAAGAATACGGTAGGTAAAGGCGTCTTTTACCTGCGGGGTATCGATGATTTCCTGTGTTACGGTAATTTTGGAGCCGTAAATTTTGGACAGAGCCTGTATTCGAGAAGAGATGTTTACCGTATCTGAAATCACCGTGGTATCTATGCGCCTCTGAGAGCCAACGGTTCCCAGAATTACTGTTCCACGATGAAGCCCTAAGGAAATATCGAGGGGGGAATTATTTTGTTCAGTAGCAGAAACAATCTCTGTGGCTGCTGTGATACCATCCTGGCATGAGCTGGGAAATATGCACATTAAGCCATTGTGCAGATATTTATCGATGAAACCATTATTGTAAGAAATCACGGGGCTAATATAGCTGAGATGATCATTGAGCTCCTCCATTGTTATGTGGCGTTTTACCCCGTCTCGCTGTTGAAATTCTGCAAAAAGAATCGTCATATCACCGCTTACTTGGTCTCCGAGATTTACTGTAGTAAGATCTTGCTTGTTTAGTAAGGCTAAAAACTCCCGTGGGAGAAAAGCCGTAAGGGCTTCGTTTGTTCTGCGGAGTTTCTTGATAAGGTGTATGGTGTGATGTTTTGTCCGAGCAAAGCTATATGCAATAATACCGGCTTGCGTTAGAAGTAGTATGAACACCCCTGCCGGAAGGAGAGGAGGACGTATAAAAATGAGGGTGTTTGCTAAAATGTCATGGATGGCAGAGATAAATACGATGATATTGCCTGCAAGCAATGCCTGTGCTGTGTGTATTTTTTGACATGCACCCCGAAGGTTTACCAGTAACAGATAGCCAAGCATCAAGGCGATAAAAATCAAGTAGGGGGTAATTGTTCTGGTAAATATTTGAGGGGGGGTGACGCAAAAAAAGAGAATGTATCCCACGGAGGTATAGGTGATAAGTTTGAGGATACGTGGTGAGTAGATCTTCCTGAAAAAAAAGAAAATACAGTACGAGTAGAAGAGTATGAGAAGGGAAAGGGTGGCATATTCAAGACGAAGAAAGAATTCCCAAGGAATATCTAGAAATATGCGTATGAGAAATCGTTCTCCCGTGAGAGAAATACGCAGGGCTGCCGTATAACAGGAGAGGCTAAAAAAGAGTTCATATTTTTCGTGTTTTAGAGTACCAAAAAGATACATGAAAAGGAATATGGTACCCATAATCAACGTAGATCCGAAGTAAAACAGCTCTCTTTGCATATTTCCCAGACGGATCCCTCTGAGCGCGTCTGCTCCACCGAAAACCAGAGGAAACCATGGTCCGCCCTTTGCATCTTCAAAATTTGAGATATGGAGTGTCACGTGCAGCGTGTCGTGGTCTGCACGAAAAAAGCTATAGCGGGGAAGGTATTTTGGGGTTGATTCATGTCTGCTCTCTCCGGGGATTCCGCTTGCATGAATTTCTGTTCCATTTATCTCCAGTCGCAGGGCAGTATTGGCGGCATTGCTGTTAATTCCTAAAATAGGGGGGCGATCTTCCGGGAGAAGGATGGTAAGGTAGTAGGTGGCAAATCCGTATGGGCCCAGTTGTACCTCCTCATGGGTATGGGAGTTCCAGAAACCGGGAATGGTAAAGGTGTGTTCGCGGGGAAGTTCTTGTATGGTGGGGTAAGAGCTAAAGGTATTCCAGAAAAAACTCCAGTCACCGTCAAGACGGATTATACTCTTTGGGGTAAGGCGGTAGTTGCGCAGGTCGAGTGTGCCCTCTGAGATAGAGGGTGCTGCTAATAGAGGAAGGGATAGAAAAAGAAGTACTACAAGGTGCTTCACCGGAGGCTCCCGAGGTAAATCATTCTATCATTGTACCGTTTCAAAGTAAGATGTCAACTGTTTTTAAAGAAATTCTGCGGGTTGACGGGAGATACACGCTTTGTTTTGCACCGTTGGGCCGTCACAAGACCGGGGGGAGATTTCCGGGGTTTTCGTACAAACCGAGCCTCCGTGATATGTACTTCTGCATAGGAAGTATGCTTTGCCTTTGAATAGAACACGGCAATACCTCCTGCAAGATCGAGTATTTCTGCTGGGGGCCAAGGCGAATTTTTGTTTCGGCGAATAATCACATGGGAGCCCGTATATCCCACGGCATGAAGCCATATGTCAGAGGGGTTTGCAAAGCGTGTGGAGAGTTCATCATTCATGGTTGCGGTTTTCCCGGCATAGATATTCCACCCCTTATGGGTGAATTTCCTGTATGGGAGGGACGGAGGCTCTTTTTTTGTAGATGGGTTTGGTTTGTGTTCTGTGCGTGCAGAGCTCTCAAGGTATGTACGGATTGCCTCTGTTTCATCAGGATTCTCTATGAGTTCCTGCAATCGTGAGAGTTCCTCCGTAAGAAGCTCTATCTCCTCACGCGTTTTTGCTTCTTTTTCACAGCAGATCTCATAGCCTCGTTCACCTTTTCGCGCTTTCTTATAGAGCAATTCGGAATTACGCATGGCGGAACACTTGGGGTTGAGAGGGATATCCGCCGGTTCTCCCGTGTGTATGTTGGTTGTTTTGTAGGAACGTATCCCCTTGGGTACCTGTTCTTTTTGAGCCAGAAGCGTATCGCCCCATTGACGGAGCTCTTCCCATTTGCTGGCTACATGGCGTTCATGTTCCTGTTTCTTCTGGGTGCGTTGCTTTTGCTTTATGGAGCCCCGCAGTTCTTTGCGGCGTTTTCGAAGCTCTTCGTGGAGCTCATCCATGATTTCCCTCCCCGCTTTTTTCCCTAAAAATATATTCTGTGGTGTGAACGGTGCCGCTTTTATGGTATGGTGTATGTTTCCCGATGTGGTGAAAAGGAGTGCTATGGACTATATTCTAATTGTAGAAAGAGATGAGCAGACTGCCACGGAAATTGCCCAGCTCATAGGTACTCGTTTTGCGTGCCCGGTTGCGTGGTTTTCCTCTTTGGAAGAGGCAGGAGAGTTTGCCTGTGCGCACCCCATTGAGGTGCTGCTTCTTGATATTTCTTTTTCCCTCGATAATTACGGTCCTTTTGGGGATATACCGGTGATTCCCGTTACGCATGGAATACCTCTCACCACCCGTGCCATGTTGCGTGCCTCCTGTTTGCTTGATTCACTCCGCGATTACTCACCGCATAATCGCGCGTATCTTCTTACCCTAATTGAACAGCTTCCCTACCGTCGATCCCTCTCTGTTGCAGTGATCCATACGTCGTCAGCCTTGGAGCAGTTGATTTATGGCCGGCTGGAGAGCCTTGGGGTAAGCCCCTTTTTCCTTAAAAAGCTTCCAAAAAAGATGACGGTTTTTCGTACGCATCCTGTGCATATGGTGTTCCTTGACGGTGCGTATCGAGATGCGGGCGTCCAATTTCTGCAAGGCCTGCGCCATGAATTCCATAAGCTTGAACTCCATGTGATTGTTTTGCTTGAAGAGGGGTATAGCCATGGAGATGCCTTGATATGGCTCCATGCCGGTGCAAACCGCTGTGTGGAAAAAAGCATCTCCGGTTCACAGGCCTTGGAATTGTTTACCTTGCAGGTAAATAATGCAATTCAGCAGCAAATCTCATACCTTGAAATGCAGTATATGGCAAAACGCGATGCCTTGACCGGCGCGTACAATCGACGATACTTTATGGAAGTGGGAGAATCTCTCTACGCCAACTATACACGGGGCAATTTAAAAATAGCCGTGGCCATGCTCGATATTGATGATTTTAAACAGATTAATGACACCTACGGGCATCCCGTGGGAGATAAGGTGATTTGTGCGTTGTACGAAACCTGTGTTTCCCTGTTGCGGCGAAATGATCTGGTGGCACGTTTTGGGGGAGAGGAGTTTTGCCTGCTTCTTACGGGTGATTCCATGGCCCATGCGTCAGAGGTGCTTGAACGTCTTCGCATGGCTGTGGAAAGGACAATCATACCCCTGTCGGGGGGAGATTCCGTGACCTATACCATTTCCCTGGGGCTGTGTTGTGAAGACTGTGGGAGCTTGGGGGAAATGATCCAAAGTGCTGATCGGCTATTGTACCAAGCAAAAAAATCAGGAAAAAATTGTCTTATCTCTTCGGGATGAGCCCCGCGTGGTCAAGGCAGATATATTTTTATCCGTACCTTGCCTGGAGGAGCTCATGGAGAAAACACCAAAGTCGCTGCGATTACAAATCGGCCTGTTTGGACGAACAAATACGGGAAAGTCAAGCGTTTTAAATATGCTTTCTGGACAGGATGTGTCCATCACATCGCCCCGTGAAGGAACAACCACCGACGTGGTTGAGAAGGCCATGGAACTGCTTCCTGTGGGACCGGTGTTGTTCCTTGACACAGCGGGTGTTGCCGATGAAACCCAGCTGCATGCTGAGCGGGAGAAGAAACGTGTTGCCGTATTTTCCCGTGCTGATGTGGCGGTGTTTATCTGTGATGGGGTTCTTACAGAGAGTGATGAAACCTTGCTGAATGAGTTGAAAGAACGTAAGCTCCCCCTTCTCTGTATCATAAATAAGTGCGATCTACATACTCCTTCTTCGGAGGTGCGTGAGGCCCTTTCTTTCTATGGAGACGTTTTGGAAATATCCTGTCGCGATACGCGTGCTGAGCAGTATCGTCGCCGTTTTGTAGAGGCCCTTGGTCGGGTTGTTCCGGAGGACTTTCTTGCCTCTGCAGCGTTGGTGGGAGACCTCCTCCCACGAGCGGGACATGCCGTATTCATTGTCCCCATAGATCTACAAGCCCCACGGGGACGCCTCATTCTGCCGCAGGTACAGGCCATACGAGATATTCTTGATAGTGACTGTATGGTAAGTGTGGTGAAGGAACGGGAGTATCCGCTGTTGCTGGCGCAGCTAAACAAGCTTCCCGATTTGGTGGTCTGTGACTCTCAGGTGCTGCATAAAATGATTGCCGATACTCCAGCGAGTGTTCCCGTGACAACCTTTTCAATCCTCTTTGCACGGTTTAAGGGAGAGCTTCTACCTTTTATTGAAGGTATCGCCGCCTTCAGTGATCTACGTGAAGATGATGCTGTTTTGGTGGCGGAGGCATGTAGTCATCACGCTGGTCCTGATGATATCGGGCGTGTGAAAATACCGCGATGGATTCGACAATTTCATGGCTTTGAGTGTCGCTTTGATGTGTTGTCCGGTCGGGACTATCCAGATACGCTGCACGAGTATCGTTTGGTCATACATTGTGGCGGTTGTATGCTTACGTCACGGGAAATGAAAAACCGCATGGCCCGTGCCCGGGAGGCAGGGGTATCTCTCACCAACTATGGAGTCTTGATCTCATTTATTCAAGGCGGATTGAAACGGGTACTGTCTCCCTTTCCCCTTGCCCAAATGGTATATGAAGAAAAGATTGAGCCCTTGATTTAAAAAAGAGTATATTAAAAGAAACAGATATCCAGAAGGATGGTAGTATGTCCGTACAGGATACATTAAACACACTTCTCAGTCAGTTAAAAAGCACCTCTAAGAGTGAGACTGTCTTTGGAGACCCTATTACTGCAGGAACAACCACCTTGATACCTGTCACCCGGGTCTCGTTCGGGTTTTCCGTGGCAGGAAGTGCGAAGGATGGGCCCAATGGGTCCGGGGGCGGGGTAAAAGTTGTTCCCGTTGCTCTTGTTTCTGTCACCACTGATGGGAAGGTGACGGTCCACGGTATTGATCGTCGTTCTGCCGTTGATGAAATCGTTCTGCAGATTATTGATGTGGCCCCTGAAGCAATTATTAAGAAAATTAAGCGAGCCTTCGAAAAGGAGCAGAACTCCCATGATGAATAGAGATGATGTCCGCCATATTTGGGTTGCGCCCCAGGCTTCACCCGAAGCGGATGGTTCCTATGACGAACCCTTTGGGTCAATTGGTCGTGCTGTAGAAGCGGTGCATCCCGGCGGAAAAATTATTCTGCGTGAAGGGGTGTATCGTGAGAAAGTGACCTTGCGGGATCTCCACGGTACCATGGAACAGCCCATCGTTATTATGGCAGATCCGGCGGCAAAAGAGGTCGTGAGTATGGCAACGTGGTATTTATACTCCGTGCAACATCTTATTGTCAGTAATATTTCTTTTACGGAGACATCGGGGCCCGCTCTTTCCGTTGTGGGAGAGTCTCACACGAATATATTTAAACAGCTGATTCTGAATGATTGCGGAACAACGGCGGAGTGTTCTCTCTTTTTTGGTGGGTCCGGTGGAGTTGACAATATTGTTGAAGGGTGTCATATTTACTCCTCACAGGAGAATGAAACCCATGTGGGGATTCTCCTTTCCCAAAATATTGATCGTGAAGATGAGCAGATTGAGGTGAGTAAGAAACAGGTTGTTCGCTTTACGACCTTTTCAAATCTCGGCGTTGCCTGTATTGCCGGTAGCGGTGATGATATTGGCGATTACAGTTATTTCAAGGTGGAGGAGTGTACCTTTCGTAATTGCCATACGGGGCTTCGCGTAAAGGCAAACGGAACAACCCTCTCAGATTCACTCTTTTTTGACTGTTCCACCGGGGTAGATCATTGTGGGGGGGGCAGTTGTACCGTAGAGACATCCCGCTTTGAGGGGTGTGAACGTGCCGTGAAATGTACCCACGGTGATATGCTTGCCGTGCAGAATTGTCTTGTTGATTCCTCGCTCTTCTTGGGGGATGATCAATGCTGTGCTCCAAATATATTCCATCATAATACCTTTGTCAGCACCGCAGAAGAACTGCTCCTTCCCGTACGGGATGCACACGCCTGTACCGCCGTATTTGTCGAAAACATTTTTTATAATGTTTTCATAGATACGACGGATGATCTCTTTTGTTCGAATAATAAGTGTTCCGGCTCTTCTGTGGCTGCACAAAAAGATACGGTTTCCTTTGAAAATATGGCAGAGAAAAATTACGCAACACCACTGCAGCATGGTTGTACCGGTCAGGCTGCCTATCGAAGAAAAATTTCCCTGCCTGAGACAATCGACCTTTCCCATTTAGCAGAAGTTCATGGTTTCAGCTCCCAAGATCTTGCGGGGTCGGTGGAGAAGCGGGAGCTCTACATGGAGAATCTCTACCCTGCTCTCTCCGCTGATGATGAAGACGGAAGGGATGAGGATGGTCTACCGGATGTTGCCGATGATCTGTGGTAAGGTGTTACTCATACTTGTTGCTGCAGCCTGGGGGGTAGTAGCACACGTGCATCATGTTACGCTCACGGGAATGGTAGATCACAGTATGGAGCATCTTGTTACGCGTGCTCTTTCTCAGGTTGAGCCGGAAGATACCCTTCTACTTACGGTGGATTCAGACGGTGGTCGTATTGATGCCGCCCTCAGTATCGCCGATGCTCTTCATACGGCTCCGGCATACACCCTTGCTTATGTACAACATCGAGCCCTCTCTGCGGCGGCTTTAATCTCCCTTGCCTGTGACTCCTTTGCCATGACAGACGGATCAACCATTGGAGATAGCGCTCCCGTGATGATGTCTCAGGAAGGCCCTCAGACCTTGGGAGAAAAAATACAATCTCCCCTGCGGGCCAAAATGCGGGCTTATGCGGAACATTCCGGATAT
Organism: Chitinivibrio alkaliphilus ACht1; assembly: GCF_000474745.1. Lineage (NCBI taxonomy): Bacteria > Pseudomonadati > Fibrobacterota > Chitinivibrionia > Chitinivibrionales > Chitinivibrionaceae > Chitinivibrio > Chitinivibrio alkaliphilus. The sequence goes on from NZ_ASJR01000021.1 coordinate 24,043, forward strand.
CCTCCTCTTCTTGCCGAAGCCATGGTAACAGAGAATCTTCGTGTGTATCATCTCTCCTATAACGACACGCATACTTTCCTCTCAGGAGCACAGTATGATCGCCTTGATCGGGAAGAACAGAACCGAGCAGAGTTAATTGTTGATGAAACCCAGCTCTTAACCCTGACGGATCGTGAAGCCTACAGCTTCGGTTTTTCCTTGGGAAGCTACGCCTCGTTCTCAGAGTTTCTCTCCCGCAGAGATATCCATGTCTCGGGAGAAGAGTTTACGCCGTCATGGTCAGAACGACTGGCCTCTCGTATTGCCGCCTTTGCCCCTGTTCTCATGGCCCTTGCCATGGCAGCTCTCTTTATCGAGAGTCGTTCTCCGGGAATCGGTATTCCCGGTGCTGTGGGGGCGGTACTCCTTCTTATTGTGTTTAGTGCACAATCTCTCGTAGGACTTGCTGCACATACGGAACTGCTCATTGTTGTCATCGGTCTGACCCTGCTGTTTGTGGAGGCCTTTATCCTTCCCGGCTTTGGAATCGCGGGTATTTTGGGGCTTATGAGTATCGCCTTTGCGGGGGTTCTTTCGTTACAGAATTTTATTATCCCCGATCCTGAACTTCCCTGGCAGGAAGAGATTTTTCTGTACAACCTGTCCCGTATGAGCTATGCCTTTTTGGTATCGCTCATCCTGGTCATTCTCTTTTTCAAATTTGTGTTTCCCCATGTTCGGCGTATTTCCTCGGGAATTATCCTTGAATCGGTGATGGAGGGGCGCAATAGTGATGATACCTATGCCACAACCCTTCAGTCTCTGGTGGGAAAAACAGGGCAGGTAGAACAGGCTCTTCGTCCCACCGGGACGGTTCGGTGCGGGAGGGAGATCTACGATGCCACGTCCCGCGGAAGATATCTTGATGCGGGAGAGACGGTGCAGATTGAGGGGTATTCCGGACGGTATCTTACGGTTTCACCACATGTAGAGGATGAGTGATGGTGTATGTGGTCATATTTCTCTGCCAAGTTGGAGCATCCCTGCTTATTATTGCGGAGATGCTGATTCCTTCCTTTGGTTTATTGACCCTTTCTTCGGCGGGGCTTTTCTTCTACTCCTACTTTCTCTTGCATAGCACGAACCCCTCCTTCACTCCCGTATTGGTATTGGTGAATCTTTTTTCCATACCGGCTGTAATCGTCTATGCCACCACCTTGATAGGAAGCTCTCCCGCTGCCCTACGACGGCGCTTGGAGGGGGCGGCAACCTTTGGTAAGGAAACCGCTGTTTCACCGGGAGACCACGGGGTTGCACAAACCGCCCTGCGGCCTGTAGGCAAGGCTCGTTTCAAAGGTGGATACTACGATGTTATTTCACGGGAAGGGTTACTTCCCAAGGGCACGCCGGTTGTTGTATATTCTGTAAAGAGCGCAAAAATTGTTGTGATAAAAGATAGTGTTTAAACCTATAGAGGAGTTTCTATGAATCACTCTCTCATGATCCCCGTTGTGGGTATTATTGTTGTTCTGATTTTTTTCTTTATTATCTGGTCATACTTAGGGCTTTGGTTTCAGGCGCTTGTGTCTGGAGTAAACATTAGTCTCCTTGAAATCATTTTCATGCGCTTTCGGAAAGTACCGCCCAAGCTCATTGTGGAAGCCATGATAACGGGAAAGAAAGCCGGTATTGAGCTGGAAACCCCCTTATTGGAAGCTCATTTTTTATCGGGGGGGAATGTGATCCGGGTGGTGCAGGCCCTGGTGGCGGCACAAAAGGCTGACATCGATCTTTCCTTTTCCAAGTGTTCTGCCATCGACCTAGCTGGACGGAATGTCTTGGAGGCGGTTCAAATGAGCGTCAATCCCAAGGTTATTGAAACCCCCCTTGTGGCGGCGGTTGCAAAGGATGGTATTCAGGTGAAAGCCCTTTCCCGGGTAACTGTACGTGCCAATATCGAGCGTCTGGTTGGCGGGGCTGGTGAAGAGACTATCCTGGCACGGGTTGGGGAAGGTATTGTCACAACCATCGGGTCTGCAGAAACGCATAAGCGGGTGTTGGAGAATCCTGATATGATCTCCCGTACGGTGCTTGATAAAGGGCTAGATTCAGGAACTGCCTTTGAGATTCTCTCTATCGATATTGCCGATGTTGATGTGGGCAAAAATATCGGTGCAGAGCTTGAAACAGATCGGGCTTCCGCTGATAAAAAGATTGCTCAGGCAAAGGCTGAGAAACGGCGGGCCATGGCCAAGGCAGAAGAGCAGGAGATGATTGCCCGGGTACAAGAGATGCGTGCCAAGGTGGTTGAGGCGGAAGCACAGGTGCCCCTTGCCATGGCTGAGGCATTTCGATCGGGAAATCTTGGCGTCATGGATTACTATAAAATGAAAAATGTGGAAGCAGATACCCAGATGCGTTCGTCCATCGCTGGAGAATCAACGGGAGAAGACGATGCGCAAGGTACAGAGGACATCACCGGGGAGTAACCAGTGGAAGAACTGCTGATAATAGTCGGGTTTATTGTCTACTCCGTGGTAAAAACGGTGTTGGACGGCAAAAAAGAGGAGGATGACTCTCCGCAAGAGTCTTCCCGTTCAGAGACGGCGTCAAAGCAGGGGGACAAGAGCCCCGCCCGTCCTGCCCCGTCTACGGTAAAAGAGCTCATGGAACAACTGCGGGAGGCTGGTTCTGCCGCAGCATCTTCCATGGAGAACCGCCCGGAGCAACGGGCTGATACCGTAGAGGAGCCGGAGACATGGAAGGATGCCCAGTCTCCACAGCGAAAGCGGGACTCCTGGATAGCGCGTGAGGAAGTGCACTCTCCCCACAGGCGGAGTGATAAGGTGTCACATAAACGCCCCGTAGAACGACGTATACAGGGAACAAAATTACGACAAGCCGTTGTCCTTCGGGAAATACTTAACCCCCCAGTGGGAATACAGTAGGAGGCATTCATGGAGGAAGTTGTTGTTCAATCCAACGGCGCAACAGCTGTTGTGTTTTTTGCAGCCCTCTTCTTTTTTCATTTTTTTGAAGACCTCTTTGGACTCCGTGGGTTTTTCAAGGTCATTGCTGCAGCGGTGGTGGCCTATCTCTATCGTGTGTATTGGGGGCTTCTTTGGGCACAGGTGCTGCATGCAATGGTTGCCTTTGGCCTTGGCGACTTAATACAGTAAAGTGAAACGTGGTGTTACGAGAAAAACCTGCGAAAAAGCAAAGAGACTCTTCTAATAATGAGAATAATATCTTTTTTTTGTAAAAAGAGACGACTGTACCGCGTACTTCTTTTCTCCCCGTGGACGGAAAGAAAATCTAAAGCGGTAAAATTTTGTGCGCATGAGTGCTACTTATGGGCTATATTACTACATGTAAAAAGAACTACTACCATGGAGGTTATGATATGAACAGATGTACAAAAATGGTACTGAGCTGTGCGATTCTTCTCACCAGTACGGCATCACTCATCGCGGAAAATATGCCCTTTCCGCAATTTCGCTATCGCGCTGATCTCGATCACCACATGACTGCCCCTGCAGGGATCAGCTCAATGTATGATGTTGTTACTGCGCAATATGAACGGTATAAAGAGCATATTGAACCATCACAGACTGTCGATGGCGGCTATTATGTACGCTCCACGGCAACCGATTCAGATACAACGACGCTCACGGTGTCGGAAGCCCACGGGTGGGGCATGATTATTATGGTTAAAATGGCAGGGTATGAGCCCAATGCCAGAGAGTATTTCGATGGGTTGGTGAAATTCTATGAAAATTTCACCGTTGATGGGCGAAGCCTCATGGCCTGGAAAATACAGGTTGGTGAGTATGTGGTTGAAGATTGGTGGACCGGAGCTAATGGGACTGCCACTGATGGTGATCTTGATATTGCCTACGCCTTGCTTCTGGCGCATAAACAGTGGGGAGATCAATCATATAAGGATAAAGCCATCGCCATTATTGAAGACATTAAGAACTATTCCATGAATATGAACACAAAGCTTCCTCTTCTGGGGCCTTGGGCTACCGGTGGATCCAAGGAGAATGGAACTCGTCCTTCAGACTGGATGGCGGGACATATGCGTGATTTTGCTACGGCCACGGGTGATGATTGGTGGACCTCTGCAGCGCAGGAAATTTATAACGCCTACGACCGTTTCACCGATACGCACACCGAAACAGGTGCCTTGGTACCCGACTTTATCGACAACGGTGCTCCCGCGCCCGCAAATTACCTTGAGACGCGCCACGATGGCGACTATTATGTAAATGCGTCTCGGGTGCCCTTTCGCTTTGCCGCGGACTACGCCACATCACAGGATAGTCATGCAGGGGCATCTCTTGAGAAGCTTATGGACTGGATTGTTGAAGCAAGTGAGGGCAGTGCAGGCAATATTAAATATGGCTACACCCTTGACGGAACTCCCATTATGGATGATGTAACCTCAGCCATGTTCTCGGCACCTTTTCTTGCCGCCGCTACGAGCCATGAAAAATATTCCGACTTTGCTTCTTCTATCTGGAGTGAGTTGCAACAACCATGGTATTCTGAAAGTACGGACGACTTCGTTGACGCGATGTGGTTGCTTTCGCTTCTTGCCGCCACAGGAAATTGGTGGGGCTTAGATGACTCCAATACATGGTACGATATGGAGGGTGGCATTGAGGGTGACCATATTATCCTTGATCATTTTAGCAATGAATATGGTCCTGGAAATGCCCAGAGTCACCTAGGACAGCTGAATGGGGTAATCTGGGGTGACGACAAATATGGAGAAAACGGCGGAGATACAACCTACTACCGCGGTGGCGGCTGGTGGTATGGCTTTGGAACATCCACTGCAGAAATCACGGCAAAATCCGGTGACGTCATTCTTTCCCGTGAGAGCGAAAATGCTGATGATATGAACCTGATTGTTCCGGAAAACTCCAGCTACCTCAGTATCAATGTGAACATTTCCGATGATGGGGCGTGGCAGTATGCGGGAATAGGTACTCCCATACTGGAAGAGATTACCGCTGTTGACGGTGATTCCACTGAGACCCGTTCAACCTATGTTGACTTATCAGATATGACGGCTCTTACAGTGCGTGCCCGTGGAAATGGTGATGTACGCTTCTCCTTTGGCTCACAAACGACAAAAGAGGCAGAAGAGTATTATGAAGCCAACCGAGATGAAGATGATGCTGCTTTTTATGGTGATTTTGGCTATACCGTAAGCTTGAATGATGAATGGACCTACCACACCATTGAAATGAGTGAAATTGCTGCAAGTGAGTGGTCTCCCTTGGAGGAGCTTGTTGGTGATGACGAAGAACAATGGGGATGGCAGAGCAGTGGTATCACCGCTGTTGAGGCCTTTATCATTAACTTCATCCAGGACGATGACAATGAAACTGATTTTGAGCTTGAAGTAGATGGTATCTATTTCAATGGACTTACGTACCAAGACATCGGTCTTCGTGATCGTCCAGTAAGCCTTATTTCCGAGGCTGATTTTACACGACAAACATCGTCCTTGGCCACTGTCAGTATGAATCAGGGAATACAGCTTTCCTTTACCGCATCGGAGAGTGACATGGCTGCGGCCACGCTCTACGATCTACAGGGACGTGCGGTACAGCAGGTATCTCAATCGGCAGTGTCTGGAGCAAACTCCATAACACTTTCCGAGCGTGGACTTTCCCGTGGAGTATATCTTCTTCATTTCACCCTTGGAAATGAGCAGATGATTCAGCGGATACGCCTGCAGTAACAGGAGAGAACATACAAGTGATATCGCGGAAAGAGCCTGGCTCTTTCCGCGTTTTTTTTATCAGAAAAAACTTTGTCCAGAGAGGCCATAACCTATATTTTTCAAAAAAGGGAGACCAATGGTTTCAGCAAGTGAACGAATACGAGTGGTAAATCGTGTTACCGTGGTAAGTGCAGGGACAAATTGCATTCTTGCCATTGGGAAGATCCTTGTCGGCCTTCTCGGACGAAGTTCCGCCCTTGTTGCCGATGGGGTTCATTCTGTCTCAGATATTGGCACAACCCTCATTGCCTTTGTGGGCATACGAATGTCTACAAAAGAGAGCGATGAAGATCATCCCTATGGACATGAGAAAATAGAAGCGGCCCTCACAAAAATTGTGGCGACCCTGCTTTTTATCACGGCAGTCTATATTTGCATCCAAAGTTATCATGGGGTGCGTACACCGGCCGATACACCGCCAGATGCAATTACCCTCTGGGTTGCCCTTATCTCTCTTGGAATGAAAGAACTGCTCTTTCGTTACACCATGAGGGGGGCAAAGAAAATACAGAGTAATGCCATGCGAGCCGATGCGTGGCACAATCGATCTGATGCTCTTTCATCTTTGGCAAGTTTTATTGGGATATTGGGTGCGCGCTTTGGGGTTGGTGTACTCGACCCAATCATGGGTATGGCCATTGGGGTGTATCTTGCGAAGCTGGCCATTCAGATTTACATTGAATCTTTTCAAGAGCTGATAGATACTGCGGCAGATAAGTCTGTTGTGCGTCGTATCAGAGGGTATATCGCCACCACCGAAGGGGTTGGGGGGATAGACAGTTTAAAAACCCGTCGTCATGGGAATCGAATCTTTGTAGATGTGGAGATTTCCGTTGATGGGACCCTTTCTCTCTTTGAAGCGCATCATATTGCCGCAGAGGTTCATCAAGGTATTGAAGAAGTGTTTCAAGAGGTGAAGCACTGTATGGTGCACGTAAATCCCCGAGAGGTTCACCCGAGGGAAGAGCACCCCCCTCCGGTTTCATAGTACAGCTTGTGTGTGCTTTTTGAGGGTATGCACGGCCTGCTTCAGAAGATGTTTATTTGAGGGGGGGGAAGAAAGCTTTTCCAGTAAAGCATAATACCTTTAGTAATCTTCATTTTTTATCTTTTCGAGTATCGGACGCGTAAATTCAAATCCTTTTGT
>NZ_ASJR01000022.1 GCF_000474745.1 Chitinivibrio alkaliphilus ACht1
TTCACCCGTGCAAGAGCACGGATTGTATCACCGGAAGTAATTATAAAGGGTTCATCATATGGATTTTCACCAATCACGGGTTCAGTATTGCCACGGGCGTAATAAATCGCATCGTCATCCCCAAGGGGAATGATCTCTCCATCTTCATCACGAAGGTCAAGGGTGACTTCATGCTGTGAGGAGGCAAATATCTGTCTGTTCTCATAGGCATCAACAATATTTACATCCTGAAGCTGTTCATTGCTGTACAGATACGCCTCAGGGAGCTCCTGTCGATAATACCAAACCCCTTCGGCATCACGAAAGCCCGGTACCCGTGCCACTGCCCGGAGAGTATCCGTGTCATCTATTTGAATACCCACAGCGGAATCATAGAGCTGATCCTCATCACCGGGAGTAACCTCACTGTTTCCAAGGGTATAAAAAATCTCCGCTCCGTGAGCATCTTCAGTAAAGAGTTCTATGTCAAGGGTCGTCGTATGAAATGTATACTCAGAACCCTTGCCTCCACGCCCCGGCGGATCTGCCCATAAGTCAGCCTGCGGAAGACCTTCGGAGATAATAAACCGTGCTGTGTCGGATTTGGTATTTGAATAGGCCGTATTTATGATGCCCGCCTTATTCACAGCAACCTCAAAAAGAGCGTTTCCGGAAATATGATCTCCATCACTGAGAATATCTGCAACAGTATTTATTGGTGGATGCCACCCCTCCATGACGGCGATAAAAATAATGTACCAATCTTCACCGTGCACCATATCCTCAGGTACCCTGGTGGTAAAGGTATAATTACCCCATCCATCAAAGATTTCATCATTTCCCACTTCAAAGGTTGGACGGGATCCATCATAGGCAATGGCCTCCTCCCCTTCACTGCCGCCATAGGCAATCAATCGATCATCTCCATCACCAAAGGTTTCATTCCTTGAAAACACACCCCCGATATGGAGAGATGCCTGCGGGTTATTCGAATCCACCTCTGTATTAATAGATACGGTCACTTCAAGCTCTTCACCGGGGTGAATAAACATAGGATCAATATGGATATCACCGATATCAACCACATCAGCCCACACCACAGATGCGCCTGCAAGAATAAGCGCAACTCCGTATATCCACTGTTGTATCAATTTCATATCCACTCCTTACTCTCTGCGCGGTAAATGGTCAACGGTAAAATCAACGCGAATCTCCTCAGTTTCTCCTGCGGGGATTGGAGGAAGCTCCCACACAAAGACATTTTCTTCTCGAGAAGTCCACTTCGGCTGGGCGCCAGTAACAACCAAGGCTTCAGGCACCGTATCCGTTACAACACGATCGGTAATCTCATGGGTACTATTGTTCTGTATTCTGATGTAGAAGGTTCCCGCATCACCCACGTCACCATGGTCGGGAATAAACTCCTTTTCAATATCGTAATCCAGCACCCCCGCAAGGAGGGCATAAATATTCTGGGCAGAGGCGTAGGCTCCCTGTTTCACATGGCCACCATGTAGATGATCAAGATCTGCCCAGGCATTTAAATTAAAGCTAACAATAAGACGACCATTTTGGCGTGGCTCAATATAGGGCGAATCCCAAAAAAGCATATGGGTGAGATCGCCAGAGTATAGCAAGGGCACGCCATACTCAATATATGACATCGGATAGGGCCCGGCACTCACCACGCGAAGTTCTTCTTCCTCGGGAATTGCATCTAAATCATTAAAATTGGTATTAAAATCTTCATGATCGCTAAAGGATATGGTGTAACTCCCCTGTCCAAGAATACGATCATAGAAAAAACGCTCACGGGTCAGCATATTAATTGCCGAGGCAACACCACGATTTCTATTCAAAAAAATGAATATTCAGCCTGAAGGAAAAGTCCGCCGCCATTGGAAAGAAACGAGCGAAAAAGGGACAGATCACTCGTGGGTTCAGTACCCGTGGTAATAGTTTCGGGAGCTTCCGGGCGATTATTTGAAAAGCGAAGGTCGTACACCTGCGTCCAGTGAGAAAGTTCATCTCCCCCATGAAGGTCCTCGGATATTTGGTCTCCAAATACCTCCATGAGCGGTCCGTAAATGCCCTGATTATTTGTGATATTGAGAATATCCACGTTGGCTGCGGGATGTATCTCCGGAATATTATAATTTAAATTATGCCCTGCCCCCACATGCTCAGGAATGGCATAATCAGGATTTCCCGTAAGGGCAGCACGGAAGGTTTCCATTATGGGCTGGGAAAACTCATTCCCATCAGAGTGATACCCCAATTCATTATAAATAAGCAGGACATGCCCAGGGTGGTCGGGAGCATCCGATGCATACACGCCCTGTGGAGCCCCAAAAATCAAGAATGCAGCAATGGCGGTTCCAAGGATGGACAGATTCATGAATCACCTCACAGATACTTGTTGTTTCTCCTACAATAGCTCAATATCAAAAAATTTACTGTTTTAAATGAAATATAGGAATTTTTATTGTCTTTTTCATACTTTTTTGTCAAATTTTCTTCACTGAGACAACAGGCAGGCCTACTAAAATGCAAAGAAGCGACGTGCGTGATACGACGAAAGAAACCGAAAAATGAGAAGAGATATGGAGAGCCAAAAAAAGCGGCGAAAGAGATTATTATCACATGGAGGGGGCTACAGGTGTCTTTGGGTGTGGAGTATAAAAAAAGCCCCGCTCTTGAGAGAGCAGGGCTCATATAACGATCCCGTGTCTACGGGAGTATCTTACCAACGGAAGTGAGCAAAGGCCTTGTTTGCTTCAGCCATTTTATGCACTTCAACTTTCTTACGAACCGCAGCACCTTCTTTATTAAAGGCTTGCCAAATTTCGTTTGAAAGGCGCTCAACCATGGACTTTTCATTCCGTCCACGGGCAGCATCAATAAGCCATCGCATGGCAAGGGCATTACCACGAACAGGACTTACTTCAAGGGGAACTTGGTAGTTTGCACCACCAACACGACGGGTTTTAACCTCAAGGGCGGGTTTGATATTATCAATAGCCTTTTTAAATACGGTTACACCATCTTTCCCATACTCACCTTTAATACGATCCATGGCTTTATAGAAAATAGTACGTGCAACGTTAAACTTACCATCAAGCATCATGCACTTCATAAACTTTGTAACCAAAGTACTTCCATATCTGGAATCGGGAACAACGGGTCGTTTAACTGCTCTGTTACGTCTTGACATTACAACTCCTTACCTTACTTCGGTTTTCTTGTTCCGTACTTCGAACGGGACTGTTTTCTATCTTCAACACCCTGTGTATCAAGGGAACCACGAACAATGTGATACCGTACACCGGGAACATCCTTCACCCGACCACCACGAACAAGAACAATGGAGTGTTCCTGGAGATTATGCCCTTCACCGGGAATATACGCATTGATCTCCATCTTGTTTGAGAGCCGCACACGAGCTACTTTTCTCAAAGCAGAGTTAGGTTTTTTCGGTGTTGTCGTAAAAACACGGGTACATACACCGCGTTTTTGGGGACAACTGTCAAGAGCAACAGACATGCTCTTTGACGTTACTTGCTTTCTACCTTTTCGTACCAACTGGTTTATCGTAGGCAAATTACATCCTCCTGATTTTTTTTGTCGCGATAATATACATCACGTATCGCGACAAATACAAAACTAAATTATTTCACCGCCAAAATCATCATCACCGAAATCTTCCACCGCCGTATCGCCATCTTCGGCCATCACGTCGATATCCTGAATTTCGATATCACGATACATTTTAGCACCACTTCCGGCTGGTATGAGATTACCCATAATGATATTTTCCTTCAATCCGCGAAGAGGATCTATCTTATGGTTCACTGCCGCCGCCGCAAGCACCTTCGTTGTTTCCTGGAATGATGCCGCTGAAAGAAAAGACTCCGTACCGAGGGACGCCTTGGTAATCCCTTGCAGAAGAGGACGTGAGACTGCTGGCTGCAGCTCATCTTCTACCAAGAGTTCATTTTCCTTACGGAGGGATTTCTTATCAACCTTATCACCCCGGATATAATCTGAGTCTCCAGCGTCTTCAATAACAACCTTTCGCAACATCTGTGCAACGACAACTTCGATGTGCTTATCATCAATTTTTACACCCTGCAAGCGGTAAACAGACTGTACTTCATCAATGAGAAAGCGTTGTACTTCGTATTCGCCAAGAACTCGCAATATTTCGTGGGGATCCAAAGATCCTTCACAGAGACGATCACCGACACGAACTCGGTCTCCGTCCTGCACACGCATGTGTTTCCGTACGGGAATGGAATACTCTTTTGACACTTCACCATCGTGAGAGTGAATAAGAATTTTACGTTTCCCGCGATCAATTTTGGGTTCTGTTAGTTCTGTTCCGTTGTTGTCAAGCATCACTTTCCCGTTGGAATCTTTCACCGGGCGGGTTTGGAACTCAACAATACCGTCAATCTCAGCCATAATAGTAGGGTCACCGGGAACACGCGCCTCAAAAAGCTCCGCAACTCGGGGAAGACCACCAGTAATATCCCGGCTTTTTCCCGCATCACGAGGAATCTTATAGAGAACATCACCTGCGGCTACTTGCTGGCCCGCTTCTGCCTGAAGAAGGGCACCCGCCGGAAGGGCGATATTCAGAGGTGTGGTTCCATCTGACGCAACAATACGGAAGTGAGGATGGTGTTTCCGTGTTTTGTCTTCAATAATAATTCGTTCGGTACTCTCCGTAAGATCATCCACGGTTTCTCGCAGGGTCACTTCGGGAACAATGTCCATCCCTTCAATTTCCCCTTCCTTAGAAGAGAGAATGACGATATTATAGGGATCCCATCCAAAGAGTTTATCCCCTGCTTTCACTTTCTGACCATCACTAACATAGCAGACAGAACCGTGAGCCACGGGATAGCGATTTATCTCAACACCATCATTGTTAAGAATACCAATCTCACCAAGACGGGAAAGAACTTTCTTTCCATCTCCATGGTCTACCACAACCATATCATAAAATGTAACAGTACCATCATAGTTTGCAGTTTCATGGTCTTTGGCAAGCATACGCGAAGCAGTACCACCAATGTGGAATGTCCGCAAGGTAAGCTGTGTACCTGGCTCACCGATACTTTGTGCTGCCATGGTACCCACAGCTTCACCAACGCTCACCACACGGCCATTGGCAAGGTTTCGTCCATAGCACTTTGCACAGATACCGAAATCTGCTTCACAGGTAAGTACCGAGCGAATCTCCACGCCTTCAATACCAGACTCTTCAATGGCTTCAGCCTGTTCATCCGTAATGAGAGTGTTACGCTCTACCAGAAGATTGCCTTCAAAATCTTTCACATCTTCCAAGGCAGTTCGACCAACCACACGTTCAGAAAGTGGTTCAACAACCTCATCACCCTCTTCAAGAGCGGTCATATAGATGCCGCGGAAGGTACCACAATCATCCTCAGAGACAACCATATCCTGAACAACATCCACAAGGCGTCGAGTCAAATACCCCGCATCGGCAGTTTTCAGGGCCGTATCAGCAAGCCCCTTTCGCGCACCGTGCGTTGAAATAAAGTATTCCAAACCGGTCAAGCCACCAAGAAAGTGAGAAAGAATGGGGTTTTCAATAATAGAACCAACCCCGCCGGTTAATTTTTTCTTCGGTTTCTGCATAAGTCCACGCATACCGGCAAGCTGTTTAATCTGGTCCTTACTTCCCCGTGCCTTTGCATCAATCATCATATGCACGGAGTTAAACCCTTTTTCATCTTTAATAAGAGCTTCCATAAGGGCATCTGCGACCTGGTTTGTGGTATGCGTCCAGATATCAATAATTTTATTGTATCGCTCACCTTCGGTGATAATACCGCGTTTATACTGTTTCCGAATTTTATCCGTTTGCTTCTTTGAAGCAGCAATAAGCTCTTCCCGCTCCTTGGGCACCACAAGATCACCGGCACAAAAGCTGGCACCGGCACGGGTCGCATAGGAGAAACCCATATCTTTAATCTGGTCAAGAACCGTAACCGCCTCTTCTGTACCGGACTTATTAACGATGTATGTCACAAGATTCTCAATATCACTTTTGCGCATCATCTTATTAAAGAAAGGGATATGCTTCGGCATGACCGCATTAAAGAAGACCCGTCCAACAGTGGTGGTAATTTTTCGAGACCCTTCAGTGGTACCGTCGGTGGTACTCATCTCTTTATCTGTTCCTACCACATATTGAATCTGGGTATGCACATCAACCTGTTTGTTGAAGAAGGCATACTCAAGCTCTTCCAAGGTATCAAACGTACGCAGTACCTCTTTACCATCAGCAGTAGTGGTCAAGGCCTTTTTATCAGGATGAACCTTAGTCAGATAGTAAATTCCCAAAACCATATCCTGAGACGGACCAACAACGGGTTCACCGCTGGAGGGGCGCAGAAGGTTATTGGCAGAAAGCATTAAGAGGCGAGCCTCAATTATTGCTTCCGGTGATAAGGGAACGTGCACAGCCATTTGGTCACCATCAAAGTCGGCATTAAAGGGAGAACACACAAGGGGGTGAAGGCGAATTGCCTTACCTTCCACAAGGACAGGAAAGAACGCCTGAATCCCCAAACGGTGTAGGGTGGGTGCCCGGTTAAGAAGTACAGGGTGATCCTTAATTACTTCTTCAAGGACATCCCAAACCTCTTTACTCTCTTTTTCAACAAACTTTTTCGCACTTTTCACCGTTTGTGCAAACTCGCGATCTTCAAGTTTATTAATCACGAAGGGCTTAAATAGCTCCAAGGCCATGGACTTTGGAAGACCACATTGGTAGAGTTTCAACTCAGGACCAATGACAATCACGGAACGACCGGAATAGTCAACCCGTTTTCCAAGAAGGTTTTGACGGAACCGACCCCGTTTACCCTTCAGAAGGTCTGAAAGTGATTTCATGGGCTTATTATTTGAACCGGTGGCTGTCCCACGACGCCCATTGCTGATGAGGGTATCCACCGACTCTTGAAGCATGCGCTTCTCGTTACGCAGAATAACTTCGGGAGCTTTAATCTCAATAAGTTTTTTCAATCGATTATTTCGGTTGATCACCCGTCGGTAAAGATCATTCAGATCCGACGTGGCAAAACGCCCGCCATCAAGTGGCACAAGGGGGCGCAGATCGGGTGGAAGCACCGGGAGTACTTTCAAGACCATATTTTCCGGTCTGTTTCCTGATCGCACAAAGGAGTTTACCACACGAAGTCTTTTTCTATGATCTTTCATGCGCTGTTTTGATGTCTCATGCTTCAGCTGCAAGCTGAGATTTGCCTGTAGCTCTTCTAAATCAGCAGAAGAGAGAAGATCAAACACGGCTTCACCACCCATTTTGGCAACAAAGTTTTTCCCCGCATCTTCTAACTCATCAAACTCATCATCTCCGATTAAGTCACCCACTTCATAGCCCGTATCGCCCGGATCTATAACTACGTAATTTTCGTAGTAGATAATCTTGTCAAGCTCTTTATTCGTAAAGCCTAAGAGAGGGGCGATATATGATGGAGTACTTTTTAAATACCACACATGTACCACGGGTACAGCCAGTTCAATATGGCCCATGCGCTCACGGCGAACGCGGGAGTGAGTAACCTCTACCCCGCACCGATCACACACAACCCCACGATACCGTACTCGCTTATATTTTCCACAATTACATTCCCAATTGCGTACGGGGCCAAAAATGCGTTCGCAAAACAGCCCTCCTTTTTCCGGTTTATAGGAACGGTAATTGATGGTTTCCGGTCGTTCTACTTCCCCGAAAGACCAATCCCGGATATTATCTGGCGATGCCAGACTAACACTCAGGGAGTCTACTCGCTCTATTTTCGATCCGTAATTATCAAATAAACCTGTCACTGAATCACCTCATTCGTAATAGTTAGACCTGTTGTACTTACTCTTCTTCATTCAATTCCACGTTAATCGCCAGGGCCTTCATCTCACGAAGAAGAACCTTAAACGACTCTGGCACTCCCGGCTCGGGAGGATTATCGCCATTTACAATGGATTCGTAGAGTTTCGAACGTCCGATTATGTCATCACTTTTCACCGTGAGAACCTGCTGAAGCGTGTAGGCAGCACCATACGCTTCAAGGGCCCATACTTCCATTTCACCAAACCGTTGTCCCCCAAACTGAGACTTACCGCCCAAGGGCTGTTGTGTCACCAAGGAGTAAGGACCAATTGAACGGGCATGAGCCTTATCTTCAATGAGATGACACAGCTTCAGCATGTACACCGGTCCAACCGTAACAGGACTGTCAAAGGGCTCACCGGTCCGTCCATCACGGAGATACACACGGCCATCTCGTTCAATATGAGGATTTTTCTCAGAGAGTTCTTCCAAGGAATTTAAGACATACTCCGAACTTGCACCATTAAATACCGGTGTTGCAATACGCTCTTTATTCTGATCTGCAACCAAAGCAGCATGCACCTCAAGAATCTGTCCCACGTTCATACGAGAAGGTACACCAAGGGGGTTGAGAATAAGCTGAATCGGAGTCCCGTCAGGCATGTACGGCATATCTTCACGGGGAACGACGTTGGAGATAACCCCCTTATTTCCGTGACGACCAGCCATTTTATCACCCACGGAGAGTTTCCTTTTCTTGGCAACATATACTTTTACGAGTTTAAGAACACCGGGCTTAAGTTCATCACCGCGGCGAATCTTATCAATTTCTTTATCAATTCGGTCATCATACTCATGGATAGTCCGCTGTACTTTAAAATGCACCGTGGCGGCTTTTTCCGAAGCTTCTTCATCAACACAAAAGCCGTTTGTGGGATGAATATCGCTCAAGCTCATATCCTTTAACATCTTTCGTGTCCACTTTTCTCCTGCGGGAACAACCACGTTATCAGTGATACGCTCACGAATTTCTACGGTTGTCTTACCTTTGAGAAGCGAATACAATGCGTCTTCACGCTTTTCTTCCAAATCAGAAATCTTTTCATCATATTCACGCTGCAGATCACGGATGCGTTTTTTATCACGCTCCTTAGAAACCTTATCACGCTCTTTTCGTGAATAGAGGTCCGTGTTTATCACAATTCCTTTTAAGCCGGGGGAAACTCTGAGAGACGTATCGCGTACATCACCTGCTTTTTCACCAAAGATGGCTCGCAAAAGACGCTCTTCAGGAGAAAGTTCCTTTTCGCCCTTGGGAGTAATTTTTCCTACAAGGATATCACCAGGTTCAACTTCCGTTCCCTCTGCAACAATACCCATCTCATCAAGATTTCGAATCGCCTCATCGCTCACATTGGGTATTTCCGTGGTAAACTCTTCGGGGCCACGTTTCGTATCACGCGCCTCAGCTTCTTCTACAACAATGTGAATTGAGGTATATACGTCGTGAGAAACCAGATCTTCCGATACAATAATCGCATCCTCATAGTTGTAGCCGTTCCACGGCATATATGCCGTAAGCACATTTTTACCGAGGGCAAGTTCACCATCTGCTGTTGCGTGACCATCAGCAAGAACGTCACCGGCCTGTACATGCTCACCTTCGCTCACACAGACGTGCTGATTAATACAGGTATCCTGATTTGACCGTTCAAACTTAGTTAAATCGTACACATCCTTTTCATAGATTCCAAGGAGAGCATCCTCATCGGCCTGACTGTCTTTTTTCACAATCACACGGTCTGCCTCAACCTTTTCTATTACACCATCATGCTTCGCGACAATAACACAACCAGAATCTTTGGCCGCCTTTGATTCCATACCGGTACCTACAATAGGCGCTTCTGTTGTAAGAAGAGGAACCGCTTGGCGCTGCATGTTTGACCCCATGAGGGCACGGTTCGCATCATCGTGCTCAAGGAAGGGAATCAAACTCGCTGAAACCGAGACCATCTGCATGGGAGAAACATCAACAAACCCCACTTCCGTCCGGTCAACAAACATGAAGTCACCGCGATTTCGCACATACACACTGGCATCTGAAAGCGTACCGTCGTCATCAATGGAAACATCGGCAGGAGCGATGGTGTATCTATCTTCATCGTTCGCATCGACATAGACAACCTTACCTGTCAGCTTTCCGTCCTTAACTTCCTGATAGGGAGTTTCGATGAACCCATATTTATTAATACGGGCATAACAGGAAAGAGAGGCGATAAGACCAATATTTGGCCCTTCTGGTGTCTCAATAGGACAGAGTCTGCCGTAGTGAGTATGGTGAACATCACGCACCTCAAAGCCTGCACGTTCACGGGTAAGCCCGCCGGGGCCCAGGGCGGATACACGCCGCTTATGGGTAAGTTCCGACACAGGGTTTGTCTGATCAAGAAACTGAGAAAGCTGGGATGATCCAAAAAAGGATTGAATAACCGTGGCAACGGCACGGGCATTTATTAAATCTGCGGGAACAAGATCTTCCTTCTTTTTTACCCCAAGTTGCTCCTTAGCTGAACGCGCCATACGAGTAACACCAACGGCAAACTGTGTCTCCATTAGTTCACCCACACTCCGTACACGTCGATTACCAAGGTGATCAATATCATCAAGGTATCCGTCACCCGTTGCTATATCAATAAGGTACTTCATTGTTTGAATAAAGTCTTCAACCTGCAGGGTTACACACCCCTCTTCAGACTGAACATTAATCCGATGGTCAATTCGATACCGTCCGACCTCACCTAAATCATAGCGCTCATCATCAAAAAAGAGACGAGTGATAAAATTACGCGCTGTTTCGTCATTGGGAGGAGGTCCGGGACGAACGGACTGATATACTATTGACAAGGCTTCTGATTCAGTCTTAGACTTATCTTTTTTAATGGTATTTACTAATATTGTTGTCGCCATGGAATTTTCATCGCGCACAACCTCTACTTCTTCTGAATCAAATTCACAAAGAAGGTCATAGATATCATTGTCAATTTTCTCACCGGCTTCAGCCAAAATCTCACCGTCTTCTTCTGAGACGATTGGGTTGGCGAGTACCTGTCCAAGAATAGACTCATCGAGGGGAAGCATTTTTGTTTCATTAAAAAGAGAAAGAATATCTCCATTTGATTCATATCCCAGGGCACGCAAAAATGACGTGGCAGGAATTTTTTTACGACGATCAATGTTCACCCACATGAGATTGTCAGAATCTAAAAGAACCTCAACCCAGGAACCTCGTTTAGGAATTATCCGAGCTCGTGTTTCAACTTTACCTGTGGGCTGAGTCATCTCGTTAAACACAATACCGGGGGCACGGTGCAACTGACTTACAATAACACGCTCTGCACCATTTATAACGAAGGTACCCCGATCAGTCATGAGTGGTATTTCGCCAATATACACGTCATTTGAAATTTTTTCAACAAGGGTGCGCTTCTTTTGTCCTTCACGCTCAAACACTGAAAGAGACATGTCAACTTTCAATGGTGCCGCATAGGATGCACCCCGCGCTTTACACTCACGTATGGAATATTTGGGAACCCCCAATGAGTACCCTTCGTACTCCAAGAGATAGTACCCCTTATTATCTTCAATGGGAAACAATGCTTCAAAAACGCCATGGAGACCATACTCTTTACGCTGATGATGCGGTAGATCATCCTGCAGAAATCGTCTATATGAAACCAGTTGAGCTTCAAGAAGTTGTGGAATATCCATAACCTCTTTAACTTTTGAGAAGATTTTACGGTCTGACATCCGGTGAACCTCTTTATATTAAACATCAGAGATAGGAAATTAGTATACGAAAAAAAACACAACAAGCACGGAGTGAATAATCACCCCGTGCTTTTAGAAACAGTTATTGACTATTTCATCCAATAATCAACTACTTTACTTCAACTTCTGCACCAGCTTCTTCCAGCTGCTTTTTGATATCCTCAGCTTCATCTTTGGATACCCCTTCTTTTACCGTAGCTGGAGCGCCATCAACCATAGCCTTAGCATCTTTTAGACCGGCACCGGTGAGAGAACGCACAACCTTAATAACCTGAATCTTCTTGCCACCAGCAGCCTTTAGAACAACTTCAAACTCAGTTTGTTCTTCAGCAGCAGGCGCATCACCACCAGCAGCAGGACCGGCAACAGCAACAGGAGCTGCAGCAGTAACACCAAATTCTTCTTCAATGGCTTTCACAAGCTCAGAAAGCTCAAGCACAGACATTTCTTTAATTTGTTCAATCATCTCTTTAGTAGCCACAGTTGACCCCCAAAATATATTATTCGTTATAGTTTCTTAATTTAGTTTTCAGTCTCTTTTTTCTCACGAACAGCATCAACCGCACGTACAAACTGCGAAAGAATACCGTTCAGAGAACAGGCAAGTCCACGTACAGGCCCCTGCATTGCAGAAAGCAACATGGAATAGAGCTCATCCCGTGAAGGCATATCAGCAAGCTTCGCTGCTGCATTACCCTCAAACACTTCACCTTCGTAATAGGCTGCAATAAAAGACATTTTATCGTCATTGTCAGAATTATACTTTTTAATCACCTTTGCCGGAGCTGATGCATCATCACTTGTTGCAAAAACAACCCCAACTGGACCTTTAAAAAAGTCATCCATTCCTTCAACGCCGTTCTCTGCCAATGCTTTTCTGGCAAGAGTATTCTTTACTACAACATATCTTCCATCAACATCCCGCAACTTACCGCGAACTTCATTAATCTCTTCAACTGTAACACCTTCGAAACGAGTCATGTAGAAGGCACTACAGCTTTTAAATTCCTCTGTAAGCTTTTGGATCTGTTCAGTTCTCATTGACTTAGTTGTTGCCATGGTACGTGCTCCTTTACACCAATTCCGAAGCTTCTAGCTGTAACCCAGGACCCATAGTCGAACTGAGAACAACCTTCTTAAAATACTCACCCTTGGCTGCAGAAGGCTTCATGGACTTCAATTTACCCATAACAGCATTCACATTGTCAACCAGTTGCGTATTATCAAAGGAGAGTTTACCCACAGGAACATGAATAATACCACCCTTTTCAGTACGGAACTCAACGCGTCCCGCCTTTAGCTCTGCTACGGCATTGGCAATATCAGTAGTTACTGTTCCAACTTTCGGGTTCGGCATCATCCCACGGGGACCGAGGATCTTACCAAGCACACCAACAACCCCCATCATATCAGGTGTAGCGACAACAGAATCAAAGTCAAGAAACCCTTTTTTGATCTCTTCAACCAAATCTTTGTCACCAATAATATCTGCACCTGCTTCTTTAGCTTCTTCAACCTTGTCGCTTCCTACGAAGGCAACAACGCGAACATCCTTACCAAGCCCTCCAGGCAATACTACGGATCCACGAATGGCCTGATCACTCTTTCGAGGATCAACACCAAGACGCACCGCAAGATCAACTGTTTCATCGAACTTCACATAAGAAAGCTCTTTGAGGGTTGCAAGAGCATCATTGAGGGGATATGCCTTACTTTTGTCAATTTTTTCTTGAACAGAACGCCAGGTTTTACTTCTTTTCATTAAGCCGTACCCTCACTTTCTGTCTCAACACCCATACTTCTCGCAGTTCCTTCAACTACCTTCATGGCAGCTTCTTCCGTATGGCAATTTAGATCGGGCATCTTAATACCGGCGATCTTTTTTACCTGCTCCTGAGTAAGCGCTCCAACCTTATCCTTATTAGGAACACCAGAACCACTTTTGATTCCAAGCTCCTTGAGAATAAGTTTCGCCACAGGCGGTGTTTTTGTTATAAAGTCAAAAGACCGATCTGCATACACAGTAATAACAACAGGAATAACCATCCCTGCCTGATCCTGTGTCTTTGCATTAAAGGCCTTACAAAACTCCATAATATTTACACCGTGCTGTCCCAGTGCGGGACCAACAGGAGGGGAAGGATTAGCCTGCCCAGCAGGTATTTGCAACTTTATTTGTCCAACCTCTTTTTTAGCCAATCTTCACACCTTTCACTATAATTAGGAAACCGGTTCAATCTGAGCAAAATCAACCTCAACGGGTGTAGCTCGACCAAAAACAGTAACAGACACTTTGGCCTTACCCTTTTCAGCACTCACATCTTCTACCACCCCGTCAAACCCCTTAAAGGGTCCGGAAGAAATACTCACCATATCACCTTCTTTATAGGGCGAATCAGTAACCACTCGACCCTCATCCTCTACTTCATGACCGAGAATCCGATCAACCTCAGCAGACTTCAACGGTCGAGGCTTCCTTCCGCCAACAAAATCCATAACGCCATTGATACTCCGAACAAAATAGGCAGACTCCTGTGTGAACTCCATTTCAAAGAGCACATAGCTCGGAAAATACTTATCCTGCTTTGTTACACGCTTGCCTCTACTTACAGAAACAACGTCACGAACAGGAGAAAGCACCCGAGAGACAACTCCATCAAGTTCACCGGAATCTATCATTCCTTGAACATACTGAACAACCCTTGACTCTTGCCCAGTAAATGTTTGCACTGCATACCACTTAAACGCCATGAATTCACCTTATTTTCGATACGAATAACACCAAAACTACCCAGCAACCCGGCTATATACAAGAAAATTCACCAAACTATCAAAACCCCATACAACAAGGGTAAGAATAATAGTGAACGAAACCACCAACAAAGTAGAAGAATACACCTCATCCCTTGTAGGCCAGGTAACCTTCAACAACTCAAGCCTGACGGACTTTAAATACTCAATAAACGTCTGCATTTAACACCCCAATGAATGGCAGGCCCGGAGGGACTTGAACCCCCAACCGGCGGTTTTGGAGACCGCTACTCTACCAATTGAGCTACGGACCTGAATACGTTACTTTGCTTCTTTGTGTACTGTTCTCTTGCTTTCGCGCGGACAAAACTTCACAAACTCCACACGACCAGAATGAGTAGCCTTATTCTTCGTTGTAGAATAATTTCGCTCTTTACAAGAAGTACATTCCAGTGTTATTATATCCCTTGGCATTACTCGTCCTCTACCTTATGGTTATCGTTTTATTGCTGCAAAAAGCCCAGAACGGGAATTGAACCCGTGAACCTCATCCTTACCAAGGATGCGCTCTACCGACTGAGCTACCTGGGCATAAAAAAAGCGGGTGATGAGACTCGAACTCACAACAACCAGCTTGGAAGGCTGGGGCTCTAGCCAATTGAGCTACACCCGCGGTATAATGGTGGGCAGGAGTGGATTTGAACCACTGTAGGCTTGCGCCAGCGGATTTACAGTCCGCCCCCTTTAACCACTCGGGCACCTACCCATTCAAAATGGAGCCAATGGAGGGAATCAAACCCCCGACCGTTCGATTACAAGTCGAGTGCTCTATCTACTGAGCTACATTGGCACCTGTTTCAAAGACGTCCCTAATATATACTATTTATTTTTACGGGTCAAACCTTTTTAATTTTTTTCTACTTTTTTATTACGTGGTCTGCCAAGCCATAATCCACTGATTCTTCTGCAGACAAAAACTTATCACGATCAGTATCCTTCTCTATTTGTGTAATGGCAACGCCGGTATGGCGTGAAAGAATCGTATTCAGTACATCACGGATACGCAGCATCTCATCGGCTTGAATCTCAATATCACTTGCAGGACCATACATATTACCCGAGATTAAGGGTTGATGTATCATTACCCGTGCATGTTCCCAAACATCACGTTTGCCCGGCTCTCCAGCACAGAGCAGTACAGCCCCCATACTTGCAGCCTGCCCCATGCAGACAGTACGAATATCTGACTGAGCAAACTGCATGGCATCATAAATGGCTAACCCCGCAGAGATTGAACCACCGGGAGAGTTTATGTACAATGTTATCTCCTCTTGTGATATGCTGTCTAAATAAAGAATCCGCTCCACAACATCCTTGGATGTCTCATCAGTTACAGCATCCCATAGAAAGATATTGCGCTTCGCAATAAATTGCTCATCAATTTTGTTTTGTACACTGTTTTTATTCTGCATTTCATTCTCACTCATAGCACCTTTTCTCCTTAGGCATAAATATATACCGGCACAGCCGGTTTCTTAGATTATATCTGTTCACATTCCACGGTTCCATCGGGACGATCTCGAAGAACGACCCCCTTTTCCGCAAGCCGATCCCGTAACGCATCTGCACGGGCAAAGTCTTTCTCCCGCCGTGCCGCCTTTCGATCTTCCACCAGGGTAGCGATCTCCTCTTTCTCTTCAGAGGGAACATCTTCCATAGACATAAAGCAAACATTCCCAACCTGTTCACAAGACGGTTCTTCAACAGAAAAGAGATCTAAGGCAAAAACCTCCTCAGCACGACGGACAGCAGCTTCTTTTGCTTCTGCACTGATCTTCTGATCCCGTAGCAGCGTCCAGAGCCACGCAAGAGCTTTGGGCATATTCAAATCATCAAAAACTGCCTTGTAAAAACCAGCCATCACCTCAGAAAGATCTTCTGAATACGCCCCGGGACGACAATTTTTCTGCACAGCCTTAATAAGGCGTCGAAGGGTTTTATCCGCCTCAACAACCATCTCCATAGAAAACGTAAGAGGAGATCGATAATGGGCAGAAAAACAAAACAGTCGAAAGGCAAGGGGATTCATGCCGGCATCCTTTAATGTATCAAGGGTTACAAAACCACCCTTCGACTTCGACATTTTTCCTGAATCCATTACCATAAATTCCCCGTGAACCCAGGTGTTACAATATTTTTTTCCCGTGGCTGCTTCTACCTGCGCTATTTCATTGGTGTGATGCACCTGCACATGGTCAATCCCCCCACAATGAATATCAAGGGGTTGCCCAAGGTATTTAACAGACATGGCACTACACTCGATATGCCACCCGGGAAAACCGACTCCCCAGGGAGAATCCCACTCCATGGCCCGTTGTGTTGTGGTCGGAGAAAACTTCCACAAAGCAAAGTCTGTTTTATGTTTCTTCTCCCCCATATCCACACGACTTCCTTCTTGCATTTCATCTGCATTGAGCTGAGCAAAATCGGCGTAGGCTGGATATTTGGATGTATCAAAATACACCCCATCGGAAGTTATGTAGGTATACCCCTTTTTCTCAAGAGCCGTGATAAGATCAATCATCTCTGAAATATGCTCTGTTGCACGAGGCCACACATCGGGTTCATCAATATTTAAATCAGCAACATGCTGCATAAAACTCTCGGTATAATGACGAGCAATATCCCACACGGACTTTCCTTCTCGGGCAGCCCCAAGCTCCATCTTATCATCGCCCTTGTCTGCATCGGAAGTTAAATGCCCCACATCGGTAATATTTACAACGTGACGTACAGGATATCCAGCAAGACGCAAAACTCGCTTCAGAACATCTTCAAAAATGTAGGTACGCATATTGCCGATATGTGCATAATTATACACCGTGGGACCACAGCAATACATGCCTACCGTAGACCCTTCCGCGGAAAAGGGCATCTTCTTACGCTCCTCCGTATTGTACAGATACACCGTATGCGTCATATCCCCTGCCCATCTAAGATAACCGTTCCACTCCCCGACTGGGTTCTTCCAATGACTCGAGGACCATATTCTGCCAGGGCAGGAGACTGCAATACACGATCACACTCCTCCTGGGCAACAACGAGCACCAAACCAATACCCATATTAAAGGTTCGATACGCCTCATCAGTAACCATATTCCCCGTTTCTACCAAATACTGAAATAGGGGGGGCACGTCCCATGAAGAAATATCGACGCGGGCATCAATATGAGAAGGAAGCACACGATCAAGATTTTCCTGAAACCCACCGCCGGTTATATGGGCTATTCCTTTTATGGTATCATCAGCCAAAAGATCATACACCCCTGTGTAGGCACGGTGTGGTTCAAGGAAGAGCTCTCCAAAGGTTTTCGACAACCCGGGAAAAGGATCATCCCACGATTTTTTAGCGACCTCCTGCACAATTTTACGAGCCAGAGAATAGCCATTTGTGTGAAGCCCACTTGATGCAAGACCAATTAAGACATCCGTGTCGGAAATAGACGTACCATCAACAACATCTTTCTCATCAACCACCCCTACAATTGTCCCGGCAATATCATACTCTCCCCGGCTGTACATCCCAGGCATCTCCGCCGTTTCCCCACCAATCAGAGCAATACCGGCGTGGCGACAGGCAGCGGCAAGACCAGACACAATATCGGCTGCAACATCAGGCTCCAACACACCTGTCCCCATATAATCGAGAAAGACGAGAGGACGCGCACCCATTACCAGAATATCATCAATACAGTGATTTACAATATCAACACCGACACTGTGATGCACACCACATTCAACGGCCACCTTGAGCTTTGTTCCAACACCATCAACAGAAGAAACCATAATAGGCTTCTCCATATCTTTAAAGAAAGAGACATCAAACATTCCACCGAACTGCCCAAATTTGCCCACAACACGATCGGTATATGTGGTTTGTACCTGCTCACCGATTTTCTTTTTGCCACCGCCCATGAGGCGAGGTTTACCCCGGCATCGGCATACGTCATCGATTTTTTTCCATTGCTACACCTTTATTCACAAATTATCCCTCATAAAATAACACCTAACCGTCCGTAAGGGGAAGAGAAGATTTTTCCCGCCTCTGAAAACCTCATGGGGATTCGTTACAGCCCCCCACTCACACCACCGTACGCATGCGCCCTCTGCGCACCCCCCTTACATCGTACCATCTAACGAAATACACCATCGTACCAACAGCACCATTCAGGTGAGCCCCATGTATCCCCCTAACGGCACGAATAAAAAAGGGAGCGCAAAAGCACTCCCTCTGGACAAAGAAGATTGAAAACAACTATCCAAGAAGCTGCAAAACCCCCTGTGGAGCAGCGTTTGCCTGACCAAGCATGGACGTTGCCGCCTCTTTTAAAATAGAATTTTTAGAAAACTCCGTCATTTCCCGAGCCATATCAACATCACGAATACGTGATTCTGCGGCTTGCAGATTTTCTGCTGAGTTATCCGCATTTCGGATGGTATGCTCCAAACGATTTTGAATTGCACCCAGATTAGCCCGTTCTTCCGAGACGGCCAAAATAGCAGCATCAACCTTTTGAATAGCCACAGATTGGTCTGCTGTAATATTCGCAGTAATCTCATGAATACTAATAGACTCTTTGTCCATAGCGTTAATACTAAGACTAATCACCTGACCGCTATTGGCACCCACTTGAAAAGCCAAATCATCTGCACCACCGGTCAACAGCGACTGTGTATTAAACTCAGTCTGCTTTGCAATCCGGTCAACCTCTTCTACAAGCTGCTCAATTTCAGAACGCAAGGATTCTCTATCCTTGGTCACATTCGTATCATTGGCTGCCTGAACGGACAACTCACGCATCCGCTGCAAAATAGCATGGGTTTCGTTTAACGCCCCCTCCGCAGTCTGAATAAGTGAAACACCATCCTGTGCATTACGCGAGCCTTGTTGAAGACCGCGAATCTGTCCTCTCATTTTTTCAGAGATCGCCAGACCTGCAGCATCATCGCCGGCCCGATTAATCCGGAACCCCGAAGAGAGACGCTCAAGCGACAATGCTGTACTACCGTCATTTATCCCCAATTGACGATGGGCATTCATTGCCATTACGTTGTTGTTAATACGCATAATTCCTCCTTGAAAACTGAATACTGAACCGCGACACCGTAGTCGCAAACACTTTCCCCAATATTTTTATCGGCAGCTTTGAGGTTTTGTTGAGCTTTTTCTTTATTTTCTTCCATTTTCTTTAGTATCTCTATGAAATAAAGCGGACAAAGAAAAAACTACCAAGAAAACTGTTCCTATTATATACTTATCTGTACAGCTACGAAATAGTGCAGGAGTATTGCCCAATGCTGGATAATAAAAGTGTTCTCATTACCGGAGGTACCGGCTCATTTGGAAAACAATTCCTTAAAACAATTCTTACACGCTACCCCGCAGTAAAACGAATTGCGCTCTATTCACGGGATGAATTAAAACAGTTTGAACTGCGGCAACAATACCCCCGCTCGGAATATCCCCAGCTTCGGTTTTTTATTGGCGATGTACGGGATCGACGAAGATTGAAGAAAGCGTGTGAAAATATCGACATTATTATCCACACCGCCGCAATGAAACAAGTGGACACAGCTGAATATAATCCCGGCGAGTGTATCTTAACCAATATAACCGGTGCGGAAAATGTCATCGACTGTGCAATCGAATGTGGCGTATCAGACGTTGTGGCTCTTTCTACGGACAAGGCCTGTGCACCCATTAATCTTTATGGAGCAACAAAGCTTGTTTCAGACAAGTTATTCACCGCTGCAAATAATATCCGTGGAAAAAGTGATATCCGCTTCAGTGTTGTACGATATGGTAATGTCATGGGATCCCGAGGATCGGTAATACCTTTTTTTATGAGGAAAAAGAAAGAGGGTAAACTGCCTATAACCCACCCTGATATGACCCGATTTAATATATCAATTCAAGACGGAGTGAACCTCGTTCTTTTTGCCCTTACGAATCATCTTGGTGGAGAGATTTTTGTACCCAAAATTCCTTCCTACAGAATTCTTGATGTAGCAAAAGCTATTGCCCCCGAAGCGGAACTTGAAATCGTGGGAGTACGCCCAGGAGAAAAAATACATGAGGAGATGATTACCACCACAGATTCTCTCAGCACAATAGATCTCGGGAAATACTATGCGATTCTCCCCTCTGTAGCAATTAACATTAGTCGTGAACAATATCTAGCGCACCATGGCGGCACCTTTGTTGAACCAGGATTTCACTATAACTCTGGAGAAAACAGTGAATGGGAAACCGTTGAAAGCTTACGAAAGGAGATCCGGGAGTGTCTGAGCCCCGATTGTATCCTATGAAAATACTGCCCTATGGAAAACATGAAATTACCCCTGATGATATTACAGCAGTTTCAGAGGTGCTCCGTTCTGACTTTCTTACCCAAGGACCGCAGGTTGAAGCCTTTGAAAAAGCCTTTGCGGAATACGTACAGGCGCCATACGCTGTAGCAGTATGTAATGCAACCGCCGCACTCCATCTTGCCTATACCGTGGGAAACACCCGTCCCAACACACGAGCTCTCACCACGCCCCTTACCTTTGCCGCGTCGGCAAATGCGGCACGCTACTGTGGTGCCACGGTTGATTTTGTTGATATCGATCCCGACACTCTCTGTATAGACCTTGCACAGGCAGAAGAGAGGATATGCTCTGCCCCCCAAGGTACATACTCAGCCCTGACGGTGGTTGACCTGGCTGGATATCCCGTGCAGACAGAACAACTCTACAATGAATGTCGTCGTCGGAATATCTTTCTTATTGAAGATGCATGCCATGCCCCGGGAGCATTTTTTCACACAGCACAAGAAGAACGAATATACAGCGGAAGCTGTCGCTTTAGTGATACGGCAGTATTTTCGTTTCACCCGGTAAAACATATTGCCGCTGGTGAAGGAGGCATGATTACCACCGCACGAAAGGACATCTACGATAAACTCTGCCTATTACGTACACACGGTATTACAAAAAAGTCTCATGCCTTACAGGAGCACCATGGTCCGTGGTATTATGAAATGCACGAGCTTGGATACAATTATCGTCTCAGTGATATACACGCAGCTCTCGGCAGAAGCCAGTTAAACCGTGCCGTCCAAGCCCTCAAACAGCGACGTACCCTCGCTCAAAGGTATACCAAGGCCTTCACCCAGAATGACATTATAATACCTCCGGCAAATACCACCCATGGGCACGCCTTTCATCTTTACCCCATTCGCCTTAAAAACCGTGATGAGGTGTATGCAGCACTTCGGAAAAAAGGGATATATGCGCAAGTTCACTATATACCCCTCCATCTTATGCCCTATTACAAGCGTTTCGGGTTTAAAAGAGGTATGTTTCCCCACTGCGAACAATATTACGCTGAATGTCTCTCTCTTCCTCTGTATCCAAGCTTAACGGCGGAGGAACAAGACTATGTAATCGAGCAGGTCTGTACCTATGCACGATCGTGAGATACGCCACACATAGTACGAATATAGAGAATTTCCGTATCATCTCTTTGAAACGGCACAAAGCCGCATTTTTCATAGAGTTTCTGGGCCGTTCGGTTTGTCACCAATACTCGCAAAACGAGTCGTTGTACCAAACGTCTTTCTGCTTCATCCATAAGGAGTTGCATAAGGAAGAAACCAACACCTCCCTGCTTTTGTAAATCAGGATTTTTATACACCCCTGCTTCGGCAACGCTGTTTTTTTGAATATACAGGGAAATAACCCCTTGGGGAATACCCTTTTGATACACAAGATAACAGAAAACATCATCCCGATGCCGCACCCAGGCAACATGACGCATATGGTCTGTAAATGTAAGCGGTTCATCGTAGCCCATCTGTTGAGAAACAAAGGGGTTGCTCCGCCACATAAACACCATACGAATCTCCCGAGGGGCACAAAGTGAGAGTGGTACTATTCGTACAGACATAACAACCACCACGAGAAAGGATATATGTATAATATATACTGTGTATAAACGCGGTGACATACATACGGCATGTTTTTACCGTCTGTATCAATGAACCGTAGAGTAGGGGCAAGGAGTGGTTAGAATACAGTTGTAACAACCAACCCAATATGAAGTGGAAATAATTCTTTCGTTGCAGTGGCACGTTGATACTCATCACTCCCAATGCTCGAGCGTGTTTCATAGGTAAAACGTTTCTCACCATGGCGAAACCCAAATTCAAGACGTATGAAACCAGCAATTTCAGAGACAGCATATTCGAGCCCTACCCCTCCCCAGAAAAAGGGAAACGAGACGGTCGTGCTATATGACTCATTTGCTATCACCGTATCAACGGCATGAGCCGTATATCCGGCAGCGCCAATAAGAGGCATGGAAATAAGATCGTTAAAAAGAGACACCCCATGAAATAAAACCCGGCCAGAACCACGCCAATGCTCTCTATTCCATGCCCCTTCTAAAAGGATTTCCGTGGAAACAAAATCCCGTATCTGCACTGCCCCCACGGCACCTATGGACTCATGATTCAGAAGAGCTCCTGCACTAAAAAGGGGATACCCTTCCACACTTTGGCGAGAAGTTCGTCCCTGCACAGACACCGTACAGATACATACCGCGAGGAGCAAAGGAAGGATTCTCATTTAATGAACCTCATAGGAGGATAATGTCTTTTGTCTCCGCAAACGTTCCCCTTCATATTCTTTATACTGTACTAAGCCAATTCCCGGAGCGTAGTAGTAATATATGAAAATATCCTGCGATGGTACTCTTTTTTCCATGGTAGGAGGAAAGCGAACACCCGCCCCCCGCAAAAACTGCTCATATGGTATGGTCAGGCGATATTGGATAGTAGAAAAAATGCCTGCCGGAACAGAAACAAACGCTGCAGTATCGATCGCCTCTGCTTGTCGAAAAAACAATACAAAGGCCGAGTCACTGAGACTATATCCAAGATCAGGATACTCCCATGAATCACCTTGCGTAACAGGATAGGGAAAACGAACCATGGGAAGAGAATCGTGCCATAGGGTGTCTTGGGGAGAAGCGGCTCCCAAGAGATACGTAGCTCCTGCAGAATCAGTACCGTAATACAAGGTAATATCATCTTCAAGATGATCCCATTGACACACAAAACTCTCCCCGCTAAACCCCGATGCATGCCACGGTTCATGAACAACCAGACGAGACTCTGCCGTACGCCCATGATGATCTAAATCTGTGTATACCCAAAAATTATCCTGGGCAAGGGGCATAAGGTGAATCTCCGTAATAACTCGGACACGAATGGTATCCCTCTCAGATGTAGCAACGCCGTCATCCACCCATACGGGAACCGATAAGTCCCCCGTAAAACCGGCGTCGGGAATAATAGTGTGCGTATGAAGAGAGTAGTTATTGCCAGCACCTATTTGTAACGATAGTGTCCTTCCCGAACGACTGCGCGCATCAATATACTTCATGGATAGGACTAAACTATCCCCCCGCTGAATCGCAATATCACGCACCAAATCAATAATCTCCGGAGGCTGATCTTCCCAAAAGGAAGAGCATCCACCTAAGAAAAAGATCATACAGCCATAGAATAAAAAACGCCCCATGATACCCCACCTTTATCTCTGAATACCAATCATCATCCGCTGCTGCTTTACAGACCGGCCTTCTACTAAAAAGTCTATCATAACCAGATAACTTCTGCCAGCATAGCGAGAGAGATCTCCAATCATCCACTCATATGTAAAAAGATCGTTATGCGGCGAAACGTTCTTGCGCGCCCGGTGTACCACATCTCCCACATAATTAAAGATACGAATATCTACCTGTTCTGCCTCTCCGGCGTGGGCGTATACCACAACCTTGTGTTCACCCGGTGGAACAGGATTAGGACCAGCCATAACCCGATATTCCTGTGTCAGCGTATCAACATGCCCAAAGTCAAGATCAAGATATCGTTCGTACACCACAACGTGAAGAGTTTCTGTTGCGGTGGTATCAATACCATCCGTCAACTGAAAGGCAATACGGTGCAGACCAAGATCACTTCCTGTAGGATACAGGGTGTCTCTGCTTCTGTGAAATGAACTGGTCGTATCAGTAATGATGTAGACCCGATCATCGTCATCATCGGTTATCTCCATGGCAGATCGTAGATACCCTGATTGTCCTGTCTCTATCTGTAATGTATCGAGCCATACTAACCGAGGAGGAGTATTTACTCCAAAGGGGCGAACTTCAATATCCATGACTTTCATATTAGAAAAATCAATGCCATCTGTCACTCGAACCGGTACCGATAGAACCCCCGTAAAATTACTATTCGGGTGTATAACATTGCCATCAACGGTATACGATTCCCCCTCCTCCGGGACAATCCACAGAGAATCACCATCGGCATCAAGGGCAGTCCAATAGTGAGGAGAAATAGTAAAAGGAGCTCCCTGTTCTGTCAATCCCCGTTCTACAGAAATAAGCTCTGGTGGAGTGTTTCCGGAATAAATGATGAGAAGACCGGTCTCGTATTCAATCTGATAATTCTGCGCATCTGCACCATAGGGCGTAATAACATACTCTCCAAGAGTATCCCCGGTCTCACGCTCAAAGGAAAGGTTACGAATAACAGATGCATCATCATCAAACTGAAAGCCGGAAAACCGTGCCGTAAATTTAGGATCTTCATCATTTATTTCCCGCTCAAGGGTATCTGCAGAAATCACAAGGGTGGCAGACAGAATGGTAAGAGTATCCTCGATAAAGGTAATGACATAGTCTGAACCGGCGCTCAGATCGCCCTGCTGTATCTCATAAAAACCCACATCCTCACCGCTTTCACGGGAGAGGCTACCCGTAATCTCATCACCGGAAATAAGTGAGCCTCCGCGTATCTCCCAGGTCAGTTCCGGATCGTCTTCTCCGTAGGTCTTGCTCTGACCATGGGCGGAAATTTGCAATTCCCGTTCGGTGATAGTAAGAGTTCCTTCATCAAAGGTAATGCTGTAATTGCTGCTGGTTACACCCTCGGGAATAATTGTATATTCTCCAGCCTTAGTGGCTCCCACGGCATCCCTGCTGAAGGTTAGGGATCCATCAAGATCGTTTTCGTCATCACTAAACTGAAAGCCCGTATAGGTGACACTAAATTCGGTTATTGCTTCTCCGTCATAGACCTTTGTGGTGTCATTGGCCCGAATAGTAAGATCAGCAGGAGTTATTTCAAGGCTGTCTTCGATAAAGGTGATAGCATAGTCTGAACCGGCGCTCAGATCGCCCTGATGTATCTCATAAAAACCCAC
The DNA here is from genome assembly GCF_000474745.1 of Chitinivibrio alkaliphilus ACht1. Taxonomy (NCBI): domain Bacteria; kingdom Pseudomonadati; phylum Fibrobacterota; class Chitinivibrionia; order Chitinivibrionales; family Chitinivibrionaceae; genus Chitinivibrio; species Chitinivibrio alkaliphilus. Next base: position 25,757 of record NZ_ASJR01000022.1, read on the forward strand.
ATCCTCACCGCTTTCACGGGAGAGGCTACCCGTAATCTCATCACCGGAAATAAGTGAGCCACCGCTGACCTCCCAGGTCAGTTCAGGGTCAGCTTCTCCGTAGGTCTTACTCTGACCATGGGCGGAAATTTGCAATTCCCGTTCGGTGATGGTAAGATTTCCCTCATCAAAGGTAATGCTGTAATTGCTGCTGGTTACACCCTCGGGAATAATTGTATATTCTCCGGCATTAATGGCTCCCACTGCATCTCCGCTGAAGGTAAGAGTACCCGCAAGATCCCCTTCATTATCACTAAACTGAAAGCCCGTATAGGTAACTCTGAATTCTGATATTGATTCCCCGTCATAAATCTTTGTGGTGTCATCGGCTGTTACCGTAAGATCAGCAGGGATTATCTCCAAACTGTCTTCGATAAAAGTAATGACATAGTCTGAACCGGCGCTCAGATCGCCCTGCTGTATCTCATACAACCCCACATCCTCACCGCTTTCACGGGAGAGGCTACCCGTAATCTCATCACCGGAAATAAGTGAGCCTCCGCTTACCTCCCAAGTCAGTTCAGGATCGTTTTCTCCGTATATTTTCAGCTGATTCTGAGCGGTTATTTCCAGTTCCCGTTCGGTGATGGTAAGAGTTCCCTCATCAAAGGTAATGCTGTAATTGCTGCTGGTTACACCCTCGGGAATAATTGTATATTCTCCGGCATTAATGGCACCCACGGCATCTCCGCTGAAGGTTAGGGTTCCATCAAGATCGTTTTCGTTATCACTGAACTGAAAGCCCGTATAGGTAACTCTGAATTCTGATACTGCTTCCCCATCATAAATCTTTGTGGTGTCATTGGCCCGAATAGTAAGATCAGCAGGGGTTATCTCCAAGCTGTCTTCGATAAAGGTGATAGCATAGTCTGAGCCGGCACTCAGATCGCCCTGCTGTATCTCATACAACCCCACATCCTCACCGCTTTCACGGGAGAGACTTCCCGTAATCTCATCACCGGAAATAAGTGAGCTTCCGCGTATCTCCCAGGTCAGTTCAGGGTCAGCTTCTCCGTAGGTCTTACTCTGACCATGGGCGGAAATTTGCAATTCCCGTTCGGTGATGGTAAGAGTTCCCTCATCAAAGGTAATGCTGTAATTGCTGCTGGTTACACCCTCGGGAATAATTGTATATTCTCCGGCATTAATGGCACCCACGGCATCTCCGCTGAAGGTTAGGGTTCCATCAAGATCGTTTTCGTTATCACTGAACTGAAAGCCCGTATAGGTAACACTGAATTCTGATACTGCTTCCCCATCATAAATCTTTGTGGTGTCATCGGCTGTTACCGTAAGATCGGCGGGGGTTATTGCAAGGCTATCTTCAATAAAGGTGATGATATAATTGCTGTTGTCAAGACTGCCCCGGCTGATCTCATACATTCCAACATCCTCACCGCTTTCACGGGACAAACTACCACTCAGAGTATCTCCCGAAACAAGCTCGCCGTCGCTTACCTCCCAGGTCAGTTCCGGATCGTCTTCTCCATAGGTCTTACTCTGACCATGGGCGGTGATTTCCACATTACGTCCGGTAATATCAGCCTGAGTGCTATCGGCCAGAGTAACAAGGGTGTAATTGTCTCGATCATCACCACCGAATATTTCAATATCTCTGAAGAAAACCTGCTTATCTGTTCCAACCTCAGCATCCTCAAAATACACCGAATAGGAAAACTCCAGGTCATCATCGGGGATGCGATTGTCATCAAAGGAATAGGTGATCACTGTATCAGTACCGTCATACTCCTTGGAAGCTGCAGAAAAATTACTCAGTTCAAGATCACGGGGAGTAATATTCGCAAGGGCAGTTCCCTCTGTTGTTTGAAGAATATAATTTGCCGCATCGTCACCACCGCTGATTGCAATGGAAGTAAATTCCACCGTCTTGTCTTCCCCTGCATGTTTTGTCGCAAAGGATGCATCATAGGTAAATTCAAGATCATCACCGGGAATACGATTGTCTTCAAAGGAAGTACCGTCAACCGCTACAGTACCGTCATACTCCTTGGAAGCTGCAGAAAAATCATCAAGTAAAAGCTCCCGTGGATTAATATCAGCAGAGGAGGATATTGTACCAAGGTCGTATTTATCTGCATCGGCGCCACTCAGGGTAAGACCCGTAATATGTACTGTTATATTGGAACCGGCATTTGCATCATCAAATTCAGCTGAAGCTCCGGAGGTATCAAGAATAACCTCATCAGCAGGGTCAACACCATCAAGGGTTCCCCAATTAATTACCGTCGCATCAGTTGTGGCATCGTAGGTTTTATCCTCTATCTCAATATTCACAATGTCCAATACAATCCTGTCTACAACTGATAGCTCTCCAGGTACATAGGAAATATCATAGTTTGCCGTATCAATACCCTGAACATCCCCTATGGATATGGGGTAATCCCCCACAGCAGCTTCTGCAGCCGCTCCGTCACTTGAAAGACTCACCTCTGTCACGGCATCAGCAAAAGCAAGACCTGTAACTGAGAAATCATCGGAGGGATATTTTTCATCAAAAACATAGAGTTCTCCCTCCGTCTTAGTGATATCTTCGGCGGTAATGGTTAAGGGAGCCTTAGTGATTGCAAAGAAATCTTCAACAAAGGTGATACCATAGTTGGCCGTTACATCCTCTGAATCATCATTCTCAATTAGCAAACTACCCATGAGGATCTCATAGGTGCCGACATCTTCTCCAGCGGCACGATCAAGGAGACCGGCAAAACTATGGCCATCGGCAAGACCACCGGAAGTAACATCATAGGTAAATTCCGGATCATCTTCCCCATATACCTTGCTTTGACCTGGATCAACAGTTACTACTATTGCCCGTTCTGTAATAGTAAGGCTTCCGTTAACATAGGAGATATTATAATTAGAAGTAACATCATCTAAACCGGCGTCTAATATTACTGCACCGGAGGCAACATTATCGCTTGTTCCAACATTGGTCTGACTCCCCGTTACTGTCACAGCATCAAGAGTCTCTGTGCCGACAACACTTCCATCACTCACAGTATACCCGGTATTCGTAAGGGCAGTGCCGTCATACTCCTTACTGTCACTTGCGGCAGTTATCTCAAGAAAACGTAAGATAATATCAGCCGTGGCTGTACCTGTGGTGGAGGCAAGAGTATAATTAGCCGCATCGGCGCCACCGCTTATGGTGATATTGGTAAAATTTACATCCTTGTCATCTCCAACATGCTTATCTGCAAAGGCAGCATCATAGCTAAATTCCAGGTCATCACCACCTACACGGTCATCCCCAAAATTTGTTCCTGTTACATCCGTGGTACCGTCATAGATCTTGGAATCTGCGATAAAATTGCTCAAATTAAGGGTGCGTTCGTCAATGGTCAGTGTTCCCGATTCAAAATGTATATCATAATTACTACTGATCAATCCTTGAGGGGTGATCGTATAGCTCCCCGCATCGGTAGCTCCTACGGCATCACCGCTAAAATCAAGACTTCCGTCCAGATCACTTTCATCGTCACCAAACTCAAAACCAGTATACGTTACGGTAAATGCTGTATACGGAGTTCCATCATAGACCTTACTCTTATCATCTGCCTCTACGGTTAACGCAGCCGGCGTTATCTCAAAATCATTGCTCACAAAGCTAATATCATAATTATCCGTAACATCCTCTGAGTCACCGTCCTCGATTCTCAGACCACCCTGTCCTATGGCATAGGTGCCAACATTTTCACCCGCATCACGATTGAGGGTTCCGGTAAAGCTATGAACAGGTGCAAGTTCACCGGAAGTAACATCATAGGTAAACTCAGGATCATCTTCCCCATATACCTTGCTTTGACCTGGATCTGCCGTTACTTCTATAGACCGTAAACCGACAGTCAGTGTTCCTTCAACCTCACTTATATC